>JAGVLI010000863.1 GCA_020054355.1 Planctomycetales bacterium
CGGGCAGCGCTGGCCATGCCGAGCCGACGCGCGCAGGCCAAACGCATGATCGGCATTGCTCTTCGCGGCGGCAGCCGGGATACTTGAAGTAAACCCACGGTGTCGTCACGAGACATTCGCATGCAACCAGCCCCGAAAGCCGCTGCCGCCGACCTTCAGCCCGGCGCGGAGCCGATTGCCGGCTATCGGCTGACGGCACGACTGGGCGCGGGCGGCTTCGGCGAAGTCTGGAAAGCCCAGGCGCCTGGCGGCTTCGACATCGCCCTGAAGTTCGTGAACCTCGCGGCCCAGGGCAAGCCGGGCAAGCGCCAGGCCGGCGATTCCGAACTGCGTGCCCTGGAAATCATCAAGAATATCCATCACCCCAACCTGCTCACTACTTTCGGGGCCTGGCAGACGCCGCAATACCTCATCATCGCCATGGAGCTGGCCGACGGCTCGCTCTGGGACCGCTTCTGCCACTATCAGGAACAGGAGCAGGCCGGCATTCCTCGCGCGGAACTGCTCGACTACTTCGAGGAAGCGGCCAAGGGCATCGACTACCTGAACAGCGCCAAGCTCCAGTTTCCCGATGGCGAGGCTATCGGCGTGCAGCACCGCGACATCAAGCCGCAAAACATCTTGCTGGCGGGCGGTGGCGTCAAGGTGGCCGACTTCGGCCTGGCCCGGTTGCTCGAACGGTCGATGACGGGCCATACCGGGTCGATGACCGTGTCCTACGCCGCTCCCGAGTTCTTCCAGGGGCAAACCTCCCGGCAATCGGACCAGTATTCGCTGGCGGTGTCGTATTGCCAGATGCGCGGCGGCCGGCTGCCGTTCGAGGGCAACATGGCCCAGGTGACGGCTGGTCACCTGATGCGCGAGCCCGACCTGACCATGCTGCCCGAGGAAGAACGGGCCATCGTCGCCGGGGCGCTGGCCAAGAATCCCACGGAACGCTGGCCCAGTTGTCGGGAATTCGTGCAGGCATTGCGGGCAGTCAAGCTGCCAGGCGAAGGCAGCAAGACGTTTTCGCTGCCGCCATCGGCTCCGGGCATCCGTCCCACGGTCCACCCGACCGAACTCACGGTGCCCGGCGACAAGCCCCGCTCCGGCGGCAAGGGCAAGACTCTCGCCGTGCTGTTTTTCAGCTTCCTGGCGGCGGCGGGCCTGGTGGGCTGGAAGTGGGCGAAAAGCACGGATTTCTTCGCCCGGCCGCCGTCGCAGGGCGTCAGTTTGGGTGGACCGGCCGAACTGCAGATCAGGGCGGGCGAAACCAAGACGCTGAACGTGCAGGTGCAGCGTGCGAACTACGCCGGCCCGGTGCAAATCCGGGGTGCCCGGGTGCCGGACGGTGTCACCGTGCGCGAAACCACCATCCCGGCAGGCGTGGCCGAGGCGGGCGTGGAAGTCACCGTCGGCAAGCAGCTGCCGGAAGCCACTCACGAGCTGGTGCTCGCCCTGATCTATGAGGCCACGCAGCAGCCGATCGCCTTTCGCCTGATCGTCTTGCCCTCCCTGGCCGTCAGCCACTTTCGCAACGGCGAGCAGCATCTCGCGCGCCGGGAATACGACGAAGCCATGCGGGAATACGATGAAGCTTTGCGTCTGGAACCGGGCTACTACGAAGCCCGCATGAAACGCGGCCAAGTGCTGACGCAGCGCGGCGACTTCAACGCGGCGGCCCACGATTTCACGGAAGCCATCCGCCTGAACCCGACAGCGGGCGCGCCCTACCGCGAGCGCGCCCAGGTCCGCCATCAGCAGCGCCAGTACGATCAGGCCGTTGCCGATGCCAGCCAGGCGATCAAGCTGAACGCGCGCGACGCCCTGGCCTACGCCTATCGCTCCTGGGCTTACCAGGGCATGAAGGATGCCGACCGGGCCATCGCCGATGGCTACGAGAGCATTCGGCTGGACCCCAAGGACGCCCGGCCGTTCGTCTCGCGGGGCCTCGCCTATTTTCAAAAGGGCAACCTCGACAGCGCCTTGAACGACCTGAACAAGGCCATCGAGCTGAACCCGGCCTATCGCTTGGCCTACGAGGGGCGGGCAAACGTCTACGAGAAGAAGGGCGATGCGGCACGGGCGACCGCGGACCGCAAGAAAGCCGCCGCGCTGAAATAGAGAAATCCCCGCGCAAGTATTTCCCGAAATGGCGTTTTTTCTGGGGCAGAGTATCCACCGTGCGGTAAGATCGATTCGGAGATCAATGCGGGAGGTTGCGTCCATGAACTACATGAAACTGCCGATGTGGATCGCTGTGGCCGGACTGTCGCTGGTCCCCCTGGCTGCCTGGGCTGCTCCCGAGGAAGCGGGGAAGGTCGGCGTCGCCGATCAGCAGCCGCCCGCCAAGGGCTTTTTCGACGTCCAGGCCATCTACACGCCGCCGGAGGCAACTTTCAACTCCCGGCCGCTGGGCGGCCCGTTCGGCAATCCGTTGCTGGGTTCGGGCTGGCAGGGCGGCTCCTTCACGAAACCTGGCAATTCCTCGACGGATACTAATTCGTATTACCCCACGACCCAGTACAATCCGGCCGCGCAATATCAACAGTATCAGCAGCAGCTGTTTCTCCAGCAGGTGTACACTTCCTGGCAAAACTCTCGCCGTCCGCAAGGCTCCGGCGTCTGGCTGCCCGGCATGGGCAGCACCAGCCAGGGCGACCTGTGCTTGCCCACCGCGCACATTGCCATGCAAACCGCACAGATGTTCGGCGTGGGTGGACAGCGCGGCAATCCGAATCTCCGGAATTGCTTTGCCGAAGGCACTCAGGTGCAACTGGCCGACGCTTCTCGCCGAATCGAAGACATCGAAGTGGGCCAGCGCGTCCGCTCGCTATCCGCCACCCAGTCCGCCGGAATTGCTCCCCTGGCCTGGCGCCGTCTGGAATTGCAAGTCAACCACCGCGACGGCAGCCGGGCCAAGGTCGTGCTGCTGCGGCCGCTGGAATGGCTGGCAGAAAACCGAGCGCAGGTCGGCGGTAAGCTGACCCTGACGCTGCCTGGCTGTGGATTTGAAGGCACTGCCGACGTGCTGGCCGTGAGCGCTTGCCCCGCCATTCAATCGGGCACCGGCGACGTAGTCACCGCCACGATCCGCCACGAAGCAGCGCGAATTGTCGATCTGCATGTCGCGGGAATGGCCGAACCCATCGGCACGACAGGCAGCCATCGTTTCTGGTCGGCGGATCGCCAGGAGTTCGTGCGGGTCGACGAACTGCGGCCCGGCGAGCAGCTGCGCGGCTTGCAAGGCGACTGGACCGTGAGC
>JAGVLI010000732.1 GCA_020054355.1 Planctomycetales bacterium
CGCGGCCCGCTGCGGATCGTCAGCTCCGACGCCAGCCACTACTGCCGGCTCAACGTGGCCGCCTGGCTGGGGCTGGGCACGGACAGCGTGGTGACCGTGCCCACGGATCGCGACAGTTCCATGAGCCTCCCCGGTCTGGAGGCCGCCCTGCGCCGCCTTTTCCAGGCCGGCGAGCGGGTCGCGTGCATCATTGCCACGATGGGGACCACCGATGCCTTCGGGCTCGACAACATTGAGGCCATTGTCCGGCTGCGTGACGCCTTGGCCGAAGAATTCCGCCTGCCGTATCGTCCACACGTCCACGCGGACGCCGTGATCGGTTGGCCCTGGGCCGTGTTCTGCGATTATGATTTCGCGGCCAACCCCATGGGCTTCCCTTCGCGTACGCTGCGCTCACTCTGGGACGCGCGAACGGCCTTGCGCGGTCTGCACTTGGCGGACTCGATCGGCCTCGACTTCCACAAGACAGGCTATGGCCCGATCATCTCCAGCCTGTTTTTGTGCAAGGACCGCGCCGACCTGAACCTGATCAGCCGTGATCCGGCGCTGATGCCGTACCTGTTCCAGTTCGGCAGCTACCATCCCGGAGTTTACACGCTGGAGACTTCCCGGCCGGGCAGTGCCGTCCTGGCCGCGCTGGCTAACCTCCGGCTGCTGGGTAAGGAAGGATACCGCGTCTTGATCGGGCATATCGTCACGATGGCCGAGGTCCTGCGCGCCAAGCTGGAGAAGGCCCCGCATGCCTGTGTGGTCAACGACGCCAACCACGGCATGGTGACGCTGTTCCGCGTCTACCCGGACGGCGTGGACGCCAACCGCGCCTACCACGAGGAAACCACCAGACCGGAGAAGGCAGAGCAGCTCAAGGCACACAACGCCTATAATCATCGGGTGTTCGAGGCACTTCGCCGCCAGGTGGAACGCGGGGAGGGCATGAATCTCGGGATGACGGACCGGTATCGCCTGACGCCCTTTGGCGTCCCGATTGTTGCGTTGAAGTCCTTCGTCATGTCGCCGTTCGTGGACGAGGCGGCGATGGATTACCTGGTCGCCTGCGTGGAGCGGGCGCGCCAGGAAGTTGCCTGCCCGGCGGGCGAGGCATTGGTGGACGGAACGGGGTGAACGCGAACCCCACAGAGCCGGTCATGGGGAAGGAGGGCCGAGAGATGGCGTTCGGGATGCGCCGGCGTGATGTTGGTCCGGGGAGACTTGCGGGGCATTGCCCGTACTCGCCGTCTCAGCCGGGTGACGATGCGAAATATCCGCAAAACCTGTTCTTGGCCTTCGTTTACAACGTCGTCAGCGTGCCGGTGGTAGCCGGAGTGTTCTATCCTGTCATCGGCATGCTCAGCAGCCCGATGTGGACCAGTGCCGCCATAACCTTGAGTTTCTCTCGGTAGCGGGGAACTCGCTTCGCTTGCGGCAGGTGCGCCTCTAGCAGCCTAGCCTCGACACCTGTGCGAAAAGAGGAAGAGGTCAGGCGTGCCAAATTCGCACACCTGACCACAGTGTGGGGTGCAAACCCTGTAGCGGATTCTTCTGGGGACGAACATGTCTCTCCTACGCCATGACATCACTACCAATGATTGGGTAATCTTCGCGCCAGAGAGAGCACGGCGTCCACACGACCGCGAGAGCGGCCGTGCCAGTTCGTCCCCACCAAGTGGTTGCCCGTTCTGCCCAGGCAATGAGCGTCTGGCTGGCCCGGAAATCTACACCCTGCGGGGCGGCACGGCTGCGAATTCTCCCGGCTGGAGCATCCGCGTCATCCCGAACAAGTTCCCGGCCTTGCGGATCGAGGACGATTTTCGCCGGGTAGAAGAAGGTCCGTTGTTTCGGTTCATGGGCGGTTGCGGCGCCCACGAAGTCATTATCGAAACCCCGCAGCACGATCGCATCCTCGCCCAGCAAACCCCGCTGGAAATCGAGTTCGTCCTGCGGACGTTGCAACTTCGGTTCAACGATCTCCTGCGGGACCTGCGCTTCCAGACCATCGTGATATTCAAGAACCACGGGGAATCGGCGGGTACATCGCTCCGGCATCCGCACTGGCAACTGATTGCCACGCCCGTGGTGCCCCGCACTCTCCGCATCAAACATGCAGTGGCCGAGGATTATTTCGACGCGACCGGCCAATGCCTCTACTGCGTCTTGCTGCACGAGGAACTGGCAGCACGTAAAAGACTCGTCGCCGAAAACGACCATTTTGCGGCCGTCATGCCCTACGCATCTCGCGTGCCTTTCGAGACCTGGATATTACCCAAGGCTCATCAATCGTCCTTTGGTCTGGTCGAGCCGGCCCGGTTTCGGCCCCTGGCGGAACTCCTTCAGGCCGTTCTGGGAAAGCTCTGGACGGGCCTCGATGACCCGGACTTCAACCTGACCATCAACACGGCCCCGCGCGGAGACGAGGGAAAGGAGTATTTCCTCTGGCACATCGAGATTGTGCCGCGTTTGAGTCGTCCGGCCGGGTTCGAGATGGGCAGCGGGATGGCTATCAA
Organism: Planctomycetales bacterium; assembly: GCA_020054355.1. Taxonomy (GTDB): domain Bacteria; phylum Planctomycetota; class Planctomycetia; order Gemmatales; family Gemmataceae; genus JAGVLI01. The sequence continues at coordinate 2,502 of JAGVLI010000732.1, forward strand.
CACCGTGTTGCCGGAAGATGCGGCACTGTTCTTGCAGAGCGTCGAAAGCGGCTGAAACCATGAGGCAACCCTCGTAACGGCCAGAGGCGGGGAGTCAACTGCCAGCAGCAACCGTACAACGGACAAGAGAAGGCATTGGCGCAACCGAGTTGGGGGATGGAACTTTGCGCTTTTTCTTGAGCGGGGAGCGATCAGCCATGACCGATTTCAACGAACTGGACCAGCAAATTGCCCAGAAGCTGGCCGCCCACAAGGAAGACTGCCTGAAGCGGTACAACCGCGCGGCAGAGCGCATGCACGCCATCGGAGAGCGGCATCGGCGGTTCACGGTCATTGGCGACCGGCTGATCCAGGAGGTGATACGACCACGCTTCGAACGGCTGGCCGCCCACTTTGACAATGGCATGCTCCTGAGCCAGGAGCAAACCGGACGCCACCACTGCATTTGCACATTCCAGCACACGCCCCGCTTTCCCGCCACAACCAAGCTGGAGATGGGCGTCAGTCGTGATGGCAACGCGGAGAACGTGGAGGTCTACAGCGATGTGTCCATCCTGCCGCTGTTTTTTCAGCTGAGCGGGGAAGATCGGATGGCCATGCCGCTTGACCAGGTTGATGAGTCGCAGGTCGCCAGCTGGATTGACAAGAAGATCATGCACTTCCTGGAGGCTTACCTGCGTCTGGAAACGCAGGACCAGTACCAGGCCGAGAACGCAGTCTTTTGTCCGGTCTGCAATATGCAGGTCAACAAACTCTATGCGCCGGCACAACTGGAGCACCAGGGGAAACAGTATTTCTTCTGCGTCCCCGAGTGCAAGGAGAAGTTCGAGGCCGATCCCGAGAAATACCTGGCTGGAAAAAGGTGAACCATGACAGAGCAGCTCCAACAGCCGAAGCGATTTCGTTCTTCATTCATCATGCTCGCCCTGGGCTTGGGCCTGGGTGCCGGTGCGACGACCCTGCACTTCAGCGGGCGGCTGGCACCGGTTTACCACGCCCTGGGATGGCACTCGCTGATGCCGATGAGCGAGCCGCGGGAAAATGCCAGCCCGTCCTCGCCGGGCGGACACGCCGGCCACGGCGGCATGAGCATGCCCCAAGGAACGAGCACGGGGGAACCATCCCAGATTTCCGGCTATTCCATTGTGGCCATCACCCCGGAACGCCAGCAGCTCGTCGGCGTGCGCACGGGCCGGGTCGAGCGCGACAAGCTCCTCATGTCGATCCGGGCGGTCGGCATCATCGAGCCAGACCAGACCCGGCTGGCCCGCATCCAGACGCGGATCAGCGGCTGGGTCACGAAGGTGTATGCCAACTTCGTCGGGCAGACCGTCAAGAAGGGCGACCCTCTCCTGGAGATCTACAGCCCGGACCTGCTCGCCACTCAGGAAGAATATCTGATCGCCATGGACGGCGGACAGAAGTCCCTGGCGGACTCGGCCCGACGCCGGCTGGAATTGTGGGGAGTTCCCCAGGACGAAATCAAGGAGCTGGTCAAGACCAAGACGGCCCGGGAAACGCTCATGTTGCGCGCTCCGATCAACGGCCGGGTCTTGGAGCGTAACGCGCTGGAGGGAACGCGCGTCGAGCCGACCACGGAGCTGTACCGCATCGCCGACCTCTCCGTCGTCTGGCTGCAGGCGAAGATCTACGAATACGAACTGCCGCACGTCGAGATCGGACAGCCGGTTCGCATCGCCCTTCTCTCCCACCCGGAAACCGAGTTCAAGAGCAAGGTGGCCTTCGTCGAACCCGTGTTCCAGGAGACGACGCGGACCGTGAAAGTGCGCATCGTGATCGACAATCCCAAAGATGAGTTCAAGCCGGGCATGTATGCGAACCTCCGCATCGAGCACGACATGGGTGAAGGGCTTCTGGTCCCGGAGTCGGCCCTGCTGCGGACGGGGGAACGCAACCTGGCCTTCCGCGTTTTGCCGGAAGGGCGTTTTGAGCCCGTGGAGGTCAAGGTGGGCGCGCGCTTCGGCGAGCGTTTCGAGGTGCTGGCGGGGCTCGCCGCCGGCGACCGGATCGTTACGTCGGCCAACTTCTTGATCGACGCAGAGTCCCGGCTGAAGTCCGCGACCTCGGGGATGGGCGGACACCAGCACGGCTCAGGGGGTGCCGCAGCGCCCAAGTCGGACGGCACCCCGGCGAAAGCCCCTGGCGCCGGCGACAAGCAGCACAAACATTAATGGGGTGCCGATCATGATCGAAAAAATCATCAAGTTCTCCGCGAAGAACAAGTTCCTCGTCCTGATCTTCACCGTGGTGGCCGTGGTCGGAGCTATCCACTGGATGCGCGAAACCCCCCTGGACGCCATCCCGGACCTGTCGGACACCCAGGTCATCATCTATTCCCGCTGGGACCGCAGCCCGGACATCATCGAGGACCAGGTGACCTACCCCATCGTGACGGCGATGCTGGGGGCCCCCAAGATCAAGGCGATTCGCGGCTTCTCCGATTTCGGTTTTTCCTACGTCTACGTCATCTTCCAGGACGGCACCGACATCTACTGGGCGCGGAGCCGGACCATCGAGTATCTCTCCAAGATCTTGCCGCGGTTGCCGGAAGGAGTGCGGACCGAGCTCGGCCCAGACGCCACCAGCGTCGGCTGGGTCTTTCAGTACAGCCTGGTCGATAAGAGCGGTCAGAACGATCTCGCCCAGTTGCGCACATTTCAGGATTGGTATCTGCGCTACCAGCTTCAGTCCGTCCCAGGAGTGGCGGAAGTGGCGTCGATCGGCGGGTTCCAGAAGCAGTACCAGGTCAACATCAACCCCAACGCCTTGAACGCCTACAACGTGACCCTGCCGACCGTCGTCCAGGCGATCCGGGAGGGCAACAACGACGTCGGCGGCCGCGTCGTCGAGTTCAGCGGCGCCGAGTACATGGTGCGCGGCCGCGGCTATGTCAAGAGCGTTGCCGACGTCGAAAACATCGTGGTCGGCCGCGACGCGCAGGGCACGCCGATCCTGATCAAGAACCTGGGCCACGTCGCGCTCGGACCGGACATCCGCCGCGGGATCGCGGACCTGGACGGAGAGGGCGACACCGTTGGCGGCATTGTGGTCATGCGCGCCGGTGAGAATGCTCTCAACGTCATCGAACGGGTCAAGGACAAGCTGGAGGACCTGAAGCCCTCCATGCCCAAGGGGGTCGAGGTTGTCACGACCTACGACCGTTCCGTGCTGATCGACCGCTCCATTGATACCCTCAAGGAAGAACTGCTGGTCGAGATCCTCATCGTCAGTGCGGTCATCCTCATCTTCCTGTGGCACATCCCGTCGGCGATCATCCCCATCTTGACGATCCCCGTTTCCGTGGTGCTGGCCTTCATCCCCATGTACTTCATGGGGCTGACCACGAACATCATGTCGATCACGGGGATCGCCATCTCCATCGGCGTGCTGGTGGACGGCGCGATCGTCGAGGTGGAGAACGCCTATAAACGCCTGGAACAATGGATCGCCGGCGGCCGGCAAGGCGATTTCCACGACGTGCGTCTGCGCGCCCTCAAGGAGGTCGGGCCATCGGTCTTCTTCTCCCTGCTCGTCATCGCGGTGGCCTTCATGCCGGTGTTCACGCTCGTGGACCAGGAGGGCCGGCTGTTCAAGCCGCTGGCGTTCACCAAGAACCTGGCCATGGCCATCGCCGCGCTGCTCGCCATCACCCTCGACCCCGCGATGCGGATGATGTTCACGCGCATGGACTATGTCCACTTCCGGCCCAGGTGGCTGGCCTGGATGGTCAACACGGCGACGGTGGGCCGCTACTATCCCGAGGAACAGCATCCCATCAGCAAGCGTCTGTTTCGCCTTTACGAGCCCGCGTGCAACTTCGTGCTGCGCCACAAGGCATTGATCATCATCGGCGCCTTCGCCCTCGTGCTGCTGACGATCCCGGCCTACTCGCAGCTCGGCTCCGAGTTCATGCCCCCACTCGACGAGGGGACGCTCCTCTACATGCCGACGACCTTACCCGGGCTTTCGGTCACCGAGGCGCAAACCCTGCTGGGGACGATGGACCGGGTGCTGAAAATGTTTCCCGAGGTGGAGCGCGTGTTTGGCAAGGCCGGGCGAGCGGAGACCTCCACGGACCCGGCGCCGTTCTCCATGATGGAAATCACCATCGTGCTCAAGCCACACGAGCAGTGGCGCCGGAAGGAACGCTGGTATTCCGGCTGGCCCGGCTGGTTGCAAGTTCCCCTGCGGCACATCTGGCCCGACCGGTTGAGCACCGAGGAGCTGGTCGCGGAGATGGACCGCGCCATGCAGTTCCCCGGCGTCGTGAACGCCTGGACCATGCCCATCAAGGCGCGCATCGACATGCTCAGCACCGGCGTCCGGACGCCGGTTGGAATCAAAATCCTTGGCGCGGACCTCAACGAGATCGAACGGCTCGGGGCCCACGTCGAGATGATCCTTAACCAGGTCCCCGGTACGCGGAGCATCTACGCCGAACGGACGGGGGGCGGGTATTTCATCGATTTCGTGCTCAAGCGGGAGCAGCTCGCCCGCTACGGTTTGACGGTCAAGGAAGCCGAGATGGTGGTCACGTCCGCCGTCGGTGGCGAAGCGATCACGACCACGGTGGAAGGGCGCGAGCGCTACACGATCAACGTCCGTTACGCCCGCGAGCTGCGCGACGACCTCGACAAGCTGCGCCGCGTGCTCGTCCCCACCTCGGCCGGCGCCCACGTGCCCCTCGCCGAGCTAGCCGACATCAAGCTCGTGACCGGTCCGGCGATGATCCGGGACGAGAACGGCCTGCTCTCCGGCTATGTTTACGTCGATCTGGCGGGGCGGGACGTGGGCGGCTACGTGGAGGAAGCCAAGGAGTTGGTCGCGAAGGAATTGCAGCTCCCGACCGGCTACACCCTCACCTGGAGCGGGCAGTACGAGAACATGATTCGCGTGCGCGAGCGCTTGAAGCTCGTCGTGCCGATCACGATCTTTCTGATCTTCCTTCTGCTGTACATGAACACCGGCTCGGCGGTGAAGGCCGGCATCGTCATGCTTGCAGTCCCGTTTTCGCTGATCGGCGCCGTCTGGTTCCTGTGGTTGCTCGGCTACAACATTTCGATTGCCGTGTGGGTCGGCATGATCGCCCTGATGGGCCTGGACGCGGAAACCGGGGTCTTCATGCTGCTGTTCCTCGACCTGTCCTATTACGACGCAGTCCGCAAAGGCAAGATGAAGACCTACGAGGACCTCAAAGAAGCCATCATCCACGGAGCTGTGAAACGCATCCGGCCGAAGATGATGACGGTGGCCGCGGCGATGATGGGCCTGTTGCCGATCATGTGGTCGCTGGGCACCGGCGCCGACATGATGAAGCGGATCGCGGCGCCCATGATCGGCGGCCTGGTCACCAGTTTCATTCTCGAGCTCCTGGTCTATCCGCCGATCTACGCCATCTGGAAATGGCGCTACGAGATGAAGTACGGCACGGTGGATGTCAGCCAGTTGCCGATCCCGGAGTTGCGGGCGCATTGAGCTGGTCCCGGGTCACGCGCCTTTCTCCAGGTAGAACCGTTGCCCGTCGGAGGCTTCTGCGATGGCCAATCCTCTCAAGGACCCCGTTTGCGGCATGAACGTGCAAGCCACTTCAGGGTGGACTGCTTCTTACAGGGGGGCCGTTTACTACTTCTGCTCGGAGTATTGCCGGCGGTTGTTTGTGGAAAGTCCGGGAAAGTACGTTGCGCCGAGATCGCCGTCGCTCGGAGCCGAGCTGGACACTTCGCGGCGCATCGCGTACTTCTCCATGGAAGTGGGAGTGGACTCCCGGATGCCCACTTATAGCGGCGGGCTCGGAGTGCTGGCGGGCGACACGTTGACATCGGCCGCGGACCTTCGCATCCCGATGGTCGCGGTCAGCTTGCTGCCGGCCAACGGCTACTTCGACCAGCAGCTCGACGAGTGGGGCAACCAACGGGAAGCTCCGGTAATCTGGGACCCAGCGGCTCTGGCCCGCAAGCTCCCCACGACGGTGGAAGTCATGATCGAAGGCCGGCGGGTGCTTGTCGGTGGCTGGCAATATGACATTGTCGGGGCTACCGGCTACTCGGTGCCGCTGTTCCTTCTCGACTGCCGAGTGGACCAGAACACTCCGGCGGACCGGGAATTGACCGCCTGGCTCTATGGCGGCGATTTGCGCTACCGGCTCGCCCAGGAGATCATCCTGGGCCTCGGCGGCCTCCGCCTGTTGCGGGCCCTGGGATACGCGCAGCTGGAACGGTATCACATGAACGAGGGGCATGCGGCCTTGCTGGTCATCGAACTCCTGCGCGAAAGGGAGAACCAGGGGCTGGGCCGGTGGGATTTCAACGGCGTCCGGGCGCAGTGTGTCTTCACTACGCATACCCCCGTCCCCGCCGGCCATGACCAGTTCCCCTACGACCTCGTTCATCAGATGCTCGGAGAGCCGGTACCTGGCGACGTCCTGCGCATGCTCGCCGGCACCGATCGATTGAACATGACCTACCTGGCCTTGAACATGAGCAACCACATCAACGGCGTGGCCAAGAAGCACGGGGAAGTTTCCCAGGCCATGTTCCCCGGTTATGCGATCCATTCCATTACCAACGGTGTCCATGCCGGGCGCTGGACCGCGGACAGTTTCAAGGCCCTGTTCGATCGCTGCATCCCCGGCTGGGCCAACGACCCGTTCTCTCTGCGGCACGCCGTTGCCATCCCGCGGGAGGAAATTGGCCAGGCTCATGCGCTGGCCAAGCAAGCCTTGCTTGCCGAAGTACATCGGCGAACAAACGTTGCCCTCGACCCGGAAACGTTTACGATCGGCTTCGCCCGGCGAGCTACGCAGTACAAGCGGGCGGACTTGCTCTTCACGGACTCCGGACGCCTCCGAGAGATCGTGGCGAACGCCGGCCCGATCCAGATTCTCTTCGCGGGGAAGGCCCATCCGCAAGATCAAGGCGGCAAGGAAAGCATCCGGCGAGTGTTCGAGGCCGCGCGCCAGCTGCGAGACAAGGTCGCGATCGTGTACCTCGCCAACCACGACATGGCCTTGGCCCAACTGCTTACTGCCGGGGTCGATCTCTGGCTGAACACGCCGCTGCGGCCCCTGGAGGCTTCGGGCACCTCCGGCATGAAAGCGGCCCTGAACGGCGTGCCGAGCCTCAGCGTCTTGGACGGCTGGTGGATCGAAGGACACCTGGAGGGGATTACCGGCTGGTCCATCGGGCCTGCGTCCGCTAAGTCTCTTCCCCAGGGGGACGTCAATCGGGAAGATGTCGAGGACCTGTACCGTAAGCTCGGCAGCGTCATCGTACCGCTTTACTACCGCGACCGAACAGGCTGGGGCGACATCATGCGGCAGACGATTGCACTCAACGCCTCCTTCTTCAACACTCACCGGATGCTTCAGCAATATGCTGCGAATGCCTACGTTTGATTCAACACCCGCTTCCGGTCGCCACCAGGGCTCAGGCGAAGGGCCGGACGGCGCGGGCCTCGGCTGAAGATTCCGTACATTCTTCTTGGCAGCTAAATAGCGGTTATAAGCTCTTGGGCCGGGAGAATCTTCCTTGGCCCTGCCTTGGTCCGTCGAGCCTCGGCCGTAATTTTTCCGATGTTACCAACAACGCTCGGATTCTGGGGCACCGGGTATTTCCGGTGATTTGAAGGAATCGCACCGCGATGGGAGGGACCCGTGCAATCGACGGCAAATAAAGCGATCTTCTGGACAGCGGGAGCGCTGGTGACGGTCCTTGGTGCAGCCGTGACGTGGTTCACCATCGGTGTCCGGGATGCACATGCTTCTCCGTTGGTCGGTTGGGGCGGAGGTCATGCCTGGAAGAAGCCGGTTTGCAGCTGCGATGGCGAGGACGTGTCTGACACCGTAGGCGGCACCTGGTACTGGCTCCGCAGTCCGGATGAGGAAAAGCGCGTCATCGCCGGCCTCTATAACCGCTACTGTATTCGCTGTCATGGGGTGGACGGCCGGGGTGTTTGGGACATCCCCGACGTGCCCGACTTTACCAACTCCCGCTGGCAGGCTTCGCGCTCCGATGCTCAGCTGGCGCGGCTCACCCTGGAAGGCCGCGGGGCAGTCATGCCGCCGTTCCGCGGGGCGCTGAGCCTCGAAGAGGCTTGGGGCATGGCCCGTTATTTGCGCACTTTTGTGCCGGGGACCGAAGTGTCGCGCCCTCGGTTTGACGAACCGGGAAAACCCGTCGCAGCCGAGTTGCCTGCGCCGAAGAAGATCGAGCCCGCCCCAAAGTAGCAATTTGGCCCGGACAGAGGTCCCCGGTCGGATTGTTTCCTGGCGTAGTCCACGACGGCGCGCTTGATGCCTGATTCTTTCCGCCATCAACTGCGGCCATTTTCGCAACCGTGTTCGTCTTTTCCCCCTCTCTGGCCTTGCCCAATTTCAAGTGACTGTCGATCTTGCCCGTCCCGCTTGCGCCGAGGTGAGCGGGGCCGGGTTTCCACGTTCCCAGAAGAAACACGGCCCACGGCCTATCCTGACTCCTATCGGAGTTTCCCACGCGGGCCGCGTCGTGAGCAAAACCAGCTTTGCTACTAATCCTCAAACTCCGTCCGACCGATATTATCGACAAGTCCGGAAAGATCGATAGAATCGCAATTCTCGCCTGCCGTTCGCGTATCGGTGGCGAATCGTTGCCAGCGCGTTCAGCGGTTGCGCTCTTGCTTCTCCAGAGCAGCTGGAATTGCTGCGGAGCAGGTTTTCGTTTCCTGGGCTATCTGGCCGGGAGTTCGGTATGCGCATTCTGCCCTCGTTCATCTTGCTGGGGATTGCCATGCTGGCCCTACCCAGGATGGGTGAAGCCCAATCTCCCAGTACCGTGAGCAATCCCGGCGACGAGGTCGGGGCGCCAGACCACGGTCGGGAAGTATCGCCGGCAGGCGAAGGTCCGTCTCCTGAGGAACAACTCGTCCGCTTGCAGAAAAACATCGAAGCCTTGCGCGCGGAGCAGGCAGTCGTTCAAGCGGCAGTCCAGCCGGATGACAAGCTGAAAAAGCAGTTCGATCTCCTGCAGAAGCAGATCGAAACCCAGCAAAAGATGATCGAGCTGCTCTTGGATCACGTGAAGAAGCAGCCGCTGGCCGGTACGCCAGTCGAAAAGTTGCAAGGCCAGGTCGCCACCGTGCAAGCCCGTTCCAAGCAGGCTGCCCAGCGCGACCAGGAGCTGTCGCAGGCGCTCGACAATGTCGTCGAGCAGCGGGACGCCGACCAGCGAAACGGGCCGCAACTGCCGGCACCTCTGAAAGAGCTATTCCTGCCCAGCGGAACGAACGAGTCGCCCCTGAGCATCTATGGCACGCTGGCAACGGGCTATACCCACTTTGAAGGGCGCCATGGGAACTTTGAATTCCCGGATTTCGCCCCATTCTTCCTCTTGCAGCTCAATGATCGGTTCCTGCTCGAAGCGGAGATCGAATTCGGCGCCGAGGAAGTTGAAGTCTCCCAGGCGCAGGTTGACTTCATCGCCAACGATTGGCTGACCGTGGTCGCCGGCCGATTCCTGGTTCCCGTGGGATTCTTCAACGAACGGTTGCATGCGAACTGGATCAACAAGCTGCCCGATTTTCCCTTGATATTCCGTCAGGTCACTCCTGTTAGTGACCTGTCCCTCAACGGCGTCCAGTTGCGCGGCGCCAAGTACCTGGGATGTTGGCCCGTGAAACTTGAATACGCATTGTTCTTTGCCAACGGCCTCCGCTTGCCAGAAACCGAAGCGCCAGAACTGGCAGAATTGGCAACTCTCGACGAACTGAAGGAAACCTCTCGCGAACTGACCAATGTCTGGGCCTCCGGCGGGCGCCTGGGCATCTGGCTGCCGGAAATCGGGCTGGTTGCCGGGATTTCCGGGTTTTTCAACGGTCCCTATACGGCGGTAGTCTTCGAAGAGGACCCACCCCGCCGGGCCAATGACGACTTCCAGGTTTTGCAAGTCGATGCCGGTTACCACAAGGGCAACTGGGACGTGCGCTTCGAGTATGCCCACATGTTCCAGGACGCGCGTTCGTTCATCGGCGAGAGGATCGAGCGGCGCGGGCTTTACGCCCAGGTTGCTTATCGGCCGTACCACGCGCAGTGCAAGTACGTGCAAAACACCGAGCCGGTGTTCCGCTTCAGCTCCGCCCGATTCAAAGGAATTGATCCGGCAGGTTTGGATATCGGTGCCTTTGCCTCGCCGCTCGATGTCCCGGTCGACCGCGATCAGTACACCTTCGGCGTCAACTACTATTTCTATCCATCCCTGGTGCTGAAGCTGGCCTACGAGTTCAATCACGAGCGCGGCATCGATCTCAAGGACAACGTGTTCCTGGCCCAGCTGGCCTGGGGGTTCTAGGTGTGCCGCTTGGTGTTACCGGTGCTGCAAGTGAGGAGGACGGAGTCATGCTGACGATTCGAACCATCGCTGCCGGTGTCATGCTGGCTCCTGCTTTCGGCCTGGCATTCGTGCTCGGCTGCCACAACACGCCGGCGGACACCTCGGATTACGCCCGGGGCCCGACTCCGCTGCGGACCCCTTCTCCTGCCCGGGAGGGTGAGGAAGGCTGTTGTTACGAATCGTCCCTGACCGGCGGACACATCTTCGAAATGTACTGCGGCGCCTGTCACAACGCGCGCAGTCTGGCGGAACGTCCCTTTTCGAATTACCAGAACGTTGCTGCCCACATGCGCGTCCGCGCCAACCTCACGGGAGAAGAATACGCCAAGCTGATGGCCTGGCTGCGCCGCTGGCACGACGTGCCGCCGCCGAATCCGCCGCTCGAGCCGTCGCCCAAGCGATTCATTTTCGCACAGCCGATCCCGGAACTTCGGGACCAGGCTGCCCCCGCGCCCGCACCCGCTCCGAAAGCGGGGGAGGAAGAAGAGTCTGAAGACCCCCAGCCCCGCGAGTCGGCCAAACCCTGAAGCGAATCCACAACACTTCGCGCTCCTGCTGCCTCTTCGAGCGCTCGCTCCCGCTTCAATGTCCCTTTCGGCCAGCATGTGCGGAAGGCGCACCAGCGCATGTGCGGTTTTCGCTCGCCGCGCCGCGCGCCCTGCTGGAAATCGCTTGATTTCGTGAGCAAGCGAGGGAACGGAAAATGGCACGAGATTTGATGGTATTTCTATCAGGGCAATTGAAAGAGAGGGACAAGAGTTGGCGAACTGGCTGAAGGAAAGGAGGCATCATCATGTACCGGCACCGATTCACAAATGCTCGAGTTCTGGCTGTCGCGGCGGCAGCTTTGCTGTTTGCCGCGGGTCCCGCAACTGCCCAGCATGGCCGCGGGCACGTCGCGGTACATCATGGTAGTCCCCACGTCGCCGTCCATCATGCCAGTCCTCACGTGACTGTGCATCATGCCGGCTACTACCGGCACCCCACGTACTATTACCCCACCGCGCGATATTCCACCTGGCGCCCCAGTGTGTACTATCACTACTATTACCCGCGGTACTGGGGTTACTACCCGTCGTTCTTCAACTACGGGAGCTATCCGTATGCGGAGTATGGGCCGGGGTACAATCCTTACGGTTCGCCGCCGGGTGGTTACCAGGCGTTCTACCCTCCGACAGCTCAGCCTGAGCTGACTGCCCAGGTGGCGGTCCGTGTCCCGGCCAATGCCGAGGTTTGGTTCAATGGAGCGGCAGCAGCTCAGAAAGGCCCGCTGCGCGAGCTTGTATCGCCGCCGCTGACCCCTGGGCTGGAATTCAACTATGAAATCCGTGCCCGCTGGCTGGAAAACGGACGGGAGGTGACCAAGGTGCGGCAGGTCACCGTCCGGGCGGGTGATCGGCTGACAGTCGATCTAACCTCCGCCACAGCCAAGAAAGGCTGAGTCCGCGAAGAAAAACGCTTCGCTTACCGATTTCCGCCAAACGGGTCGTCAGGAGTCCTTCCTCTGGCGACCCCTTATTTGCCCGGGCGATCAGGGTTTGCGGGGTGGGGCAGACAACTCCTGCAATTGCCTCTGCAATTCACGCCACTGGTCTTGCAATTCTCGGAAACGCTTCTCAAAATCGCCGGGAGGCGGTTCACTGGTTGCTGGCCGGAATGGGCCGAATGCCCGCACGTAGGCAACCAAGTCTTGTGCCTGTTCCTCGCCCACGCGCCCGCGGAAGGCAGGCATGAGCGTTCCCTTGCCGTCGAGGATACTCACCGCCAGCTGGGGATTACCGACTCCTTCCTGCCAGGTACGACTGGTGAAATCCTGGATCGTCGGCATGCTCGCTTTCAGTTCCAGCCCACGCCCATCCGCGCCGTGACAGATCAGACAATACTGCCGGTACAAGCTGGCGGCCACGCGCATCCGCGCCGCGGTTTCCGGCGAAGGCCCAGAAGGCGTCTTCGGGCCGGGGATAATCGCCGGCTGTTCCGGGGCGGGCGGCACGACCGGAGGTTGCGGCTCCAACTTGACAACCTGCTTGCCCTCCTGGAATGCCCGCACGTAAGCGACCATTTTCTCGGCGTCGGCCTTGCCCATCTTGTCCTTCATCGGCAGCATGAACTTGCCTTTGCCTTCCAAGATGGAGTGCAGCAATTCCTCATCTTTCCGAGAGGCTTGCCACTTGGGATCGGTGAAATCGGACATGTCGGGCATCGCCTTGCGTACAGTGTTGCCGCGTCCGTCGGCGTCGTGGCAGGCCAGGCAGTAGGCCCGGTAGATTTGTACCGGAGACATCTGGGCCGTGACCGGCCCGGGCGGCGGCGGGACAGGTTTAGGCGGCAGGGCTTCACCGCTGCCGACCGCAAAGGCGCGAGTGTAGATCGACAGCGCCAGGATCTGTCGCTCGCCGAGCTTGTTCCGATAGGCCGGCATCAACGGCTCGTTGCCGTCTTGGATGCGGTGCGTGATCTCCAGGTCGGTCTGGGACATCTGCCAGGTCAGGCTGGTGAAATCAGGGATCGTCGGCATGCCTTGCCGAATCTGGCTGCCGGAGCCGTCCACGCCGTGGCAGGCCGCACAGTTCGCGTTGTACAACTTGGCCACGTCGGCCCGCTGCAGAAGACCGGCTGGTTCGGTCGGCACCGGCGGCTGGACCACGGCGATGGCCGGCTCCCTCATCCGCACATCCGTGGCGATCGCGTAGATGGTCAAGCCGATCAGCCCGATGGTTCCTCCGCTGAGCAAGCCCAGGGCCAACGGCCGTTTGCGGGGTTTCAGTTGCGGGTTGCGGTCCAGAAACGGCCAGAATAATAGCAGCAGGAAAAACAGGGTCGGCAGGACAAACGTGCCGACGATCTCGTAGGGGCCTTCGAAGTACCTCAGGAGCTGGAAGAGGAACATGAAGTACCATTCCGGCCGGGCCTCGTAAGGCTGGGAAGGGTCCGCTTGGGCTTCCAGGGGGGCCGGCTGATAATAGCACCAAACGCCTAGGCCCAGGAGGAACACCAGGGCAAACACGCCGTCTTTCCAGGCTTGCCTGGGCCAGAACGGTTCTTGCTTGGCTTCCAGCTGAGCGCCGGATTCCCACCAGGAAGGCGTGATGCCGTGCAGTCGGAACAGGTAGAGGTGGACCACGATCAGAAAGATGATCAGTCCCGGCAGGATGAATGCGTGAATGGTGAAGAAGCGGGTCAGGGTCAGGTTGCCCATCTGCGGCCCACCCTGGAGCAGACTCCGGATGCTATCGCCGATGACCGGCGTGGTGCTGGCAATACCCAGGCCGACCTTGGTTGCCCAGTATGCTTTCTGGTCCCAGGGGAGAAGGTAGCCTGTGAAGGACAGGCCCAACACGCAGAACAGCAGCAAGACCCCCACCATCCAGGTGAATTCACGCGGTTTCTTGTACGCTCCCCAGACGAACACCTGGATCAGGTGAAACAGCAAGAGGATGACCATGGCGCTGGAGCCCCAGTGGTGCAGCGCCCGGATAAAACCGCCAAGGGGCACTTCTTCCTGGATGTACTTGACGCTCGGCCAAGCGGTCTCGACCGAGGGGGCGTAGCACGTGGTCAGGAGAATGCCGGTGATGACCTGCAGCGTGAAGGCGAAAAGGAGCAAGCTGCCGAAAGCCGCCGTCCAGCGCGAGCCGCCCGGCAGCGGTTCGAGCAGAAGCAGCTGCTTCAGCCGGCTCCAGCCCGTTCGCGATTCCCAGAATCCGGGCTGAGGCTTTGGTTCGACCGCAGGTTGTTGTTCGTGCTCGTTGTCCATGCGTCTGGTCCTGTCTCGATCAAGTGCTCACCGGAACTCGCTGGGCCACGCCGATCTTGAATTCTTGCCAGCGCACCAGCAAGCGGCCCGCACGGACCTGGAACTCGATAGGGTCCATGGAACGCGGAGGCGGGCCCGCGATGTAGCGGCCCTCGGCGTCGAAGACCCCGCCGTGGCAAGGCGACACAAACTGGGAGCGATCCGGATGCCAGTTGATGGGACAGCCCAGGTGCGGGCAGATCGGCGACAAGACAGTGACTTCCTGGTCGGACGCTGCTTTGCGCCGGACCCACAGGGAATGGCGGAACTTGGCCTTTTTCCAGCCGTCCTGGTGAACCATCTCCAGGGCCAGCAGCCGCCATTCGCCGATCGGCAGATCGGCGAGTCGTCCCATGTCGATGAAGCCCGCCTCGGCGCCTTCGCGTTTCCATAGGGGGGCCAGCAGATACCCGATCGCGGGGATGGCCACCAGCAGGCTGAGTCCCGCGAGCAAGATTTCCGTACAGTACGTCATGAAACGCCTGCGGTGGTCGTTCGCTTCGGACATGACATCCTCCAGAAGGTCGGAAGCCGAACTGGATCGGTCGGCTGTCAGCGCGGTTCACCGCCATCTTAGCAAAATCGGTTCGCTTGCAAAGCCGCCAGGATGGCCTTTCTGGCACACGCCGGTGTGCGGCAAGGGCACGGATCGGGCTGTTGCCCAGGTCCCCGTACCGTTGTCTCGGCGTCTCAGCCGGGGCGCGAGCCTGGCCCGCTGCTGGGTTTGCGCGTCTGTGTCCAGGCGATGTGAATGCAGGGCCAATTGGAACGGGGCTTGCATCAGCAACTTTCAGCGATGCAAGACCGGGGCCTGCCAACTAATGAAAGGAGAGGGCCATGCCGACTCAAGTGGAACTCGCCGAGTACCTGGAAGAGATTCGCAGCCAAGTCTGCAGCCGTTGTGTCGAACGGCCGCCGGGCGGCCCACCCTGCGCGCCTTTGGGCAAGCAGTGCGGCATCGAGTTGCACTTGCCCGCGCTGATCGATTCGATCCACCAGGTGAAGAGCGAATACTGGATCGAGCCGTACCTGGAGCACAACCGCGAGCAAGTCTGCACCACGTGTCCGCATTTGCACAGCAGCATCTGCCCCTGCCCGATGGACTACCTGGCCGTGCTGCTGGTGCAAGCCGTTG
Organism: Planctomycetales bacterium; assembly: GCA_020054355.1. Lineage (GTDB taxonomy): Bacteria > Planctomycetota > Planctomycetia > Gemmatales > Gemmataceae > JAGVLI01. The sequence continues at coordinate 17,815 of JAGVLI010000732.1, forward strand.
AAACCGTGGATGAGCGCCGCACGGCAAGGCAGCTCGCGGCTGAAGAGGGCAAACCGTGACCGGCTAGGCGCGGCTAGCGCCACAATGGAGACGCCGCAGCTTTGAGGGAGGAGGAAAGACCATGAGCACGCTCCGAAACAAAACTGATACGCTGCCAGACCGCTTTCACGAATTCCCCGTCAATACCCCGCCGCAGGTCCGTCAAGAACGGAGACGGCGTCCGCTCGAAACCGACCAGGCCGATTGGGACCCCTGGCTGGCGTCCAAGAATGGCAGCCCTGAAATCGCCGGGCCGCTGAAAGTGACCGCCTTGCTGATCCTGCTCTTGTTGGCATTCTTCACAGGGATCGTGGCCCTGTTGTTTCTGCGCTGACTTGTCCTGGTTACTCGGGAGGGGCTTCAGGGAAGGCTGTTCCGCGGCACCAAGCCGAGAGGTCCGCCGACCGAGCGTTCCAAGGCGGCCAGCCGGCGGAAGTAGTCGGCAATGGCTTCATAGTAACGGTCTTCCAGGCTGACGACATTTCTTTGGGCCTCAATCAGGCTCAGGAACGGAACCCGTCCCGTCACATAAGCCGCCTGCGCGGCTCTGACGTTATTTTGCGCCGCGGGCAGGATTTCTTCTTCATACAGCCGGATGACTCGCTGACTTTCCCGGACCTGGGCAAATGCCTGCTGGACCTCGTAGTTTGATTGATCGGTGAGCCTGGCCAGTTCGGCGCGACGCTGGGTTATCCGGGCCTGGGCCTCGCTGACGGCTCCGTAACGTCGTGCACGCCGGACCGGCAGATTCACTCGCACAGCGAGCTGGGTGCGCAGGTCTTTTTCCTCTGGCTGCCAGAAGGCGTCGTAGGCCGCCAGCACGTCAAAGTCCGGGTAGAATTCTCGGTTGGCCAGGCCAAGCGCGGCTTCCTCGGCGGCGATCCGGTTCGCCAGCGCTTGCAAATCGGGACGCCGCGACAAGGCAAGCGCACGCAATTGTTCCGCTTCGGGCAAGGGATCCGGCTGAAAGCGAGATGCGACCGTCAGCCCCGCGGCGAACAGGCCGCTGACGGGTGGGGGCAGGAAGAGGAGAATGCCCACGCTCGATTGCCAGGACGCGGGCCTGGGCGCCGGCGGCAAGGAGAGATCGGGCGGCAGGTGCATCAGGGTATTGAGGCGGGCGACCGCGACCTGGCGGAGTCGGTCCAGAAGCACACCGCGTTCGCGCTGGCGGCCAATCTCCACGTCGGCCTGGAAAACATCTTGCTGGACTGCCTGGCCGGCGCGGTAGCGCGCCTCGGCATTCTGACGGAACTCACGCAACAGCCGGAGGCCTTTCTCGTTGACCGCCGTGGCCCGGTGGACCAGATAGTAATCGTAAAAGGCGCTCTTGGCCGCCTCGATCAGTTGCAGGGCCGCGTCATCCACCTCATTACCGGCAGCGCTTGCCTCCGCCAGGGCATTCTCCCCCCGCAACCGCAGTTTGCCGGGGAACGGGTATCTCTGCGATACTTCCAGTCGGTAAGCGAAGTCCACTTGATCGGAGCCAATGGAGGCTGGGCCAAAGGTGGCGCCGAAGGTCGGGTCGTCCAACGAAGTCACCTGCGGGTAGCGGGCCGAGGCCGCTTGCCAGGCCGCGATCATCTGGGGCAACGTGGGATTTCGGGCAAGCACTTGCTGGACCAACGCCTCCAGGGAAAGTTCGCTCATTCCCTCAAAGGGAGGAGCATTCCCGAGGTCATCGGTCGCGCATGTTGATGTCGGAGTGGGAGCCGGCAGGGTGGGGATCGGCGATGGAGGAGCCTCAAGAGCAGGAACGGCCTCAGTCGCCGGTGATGGCGCGACAAGTTTTGCGTTTTGTGCAGCCGGTGGCACCTGCGCGGTTGGCGACAGAAGCGGCAGCGAATCACATCCCGCCTGGAGGGCCAGGATCAATGAAGCGCAATACCGTATCGCTCGGTTAGACCTTGCTCGTAGCATTGTGCAGACCCCCATCGTCGCCGTCCCTGGCTTGCGAGACGTGCCGGTCTCGGCAGTTTGCATGTTTCCCTGAACGAAACCGGAAAAACTAGCGAGACGTTCCTTGGTCATTCTTATCGGCCTGGAATATTCGGCGTCATCAGCAAACCTTGCCCCGCCGCAACATTGGCGATGGGTTGACTCCGCGCAGGTCGCGGGCATACAATGCAGGGAGTTATCGTCCTAGCTAGCTAGGGTAACCGACATGGACAGGCGAACGGGACACTCTATGGCTCTTACCGCTCTAGCGGGGTTGCTGCTGCAGCCGGTGGGCTGCCCCCGGACGGCCGTGTCTGTCGCCTCAGTCACTCCAGTTAAGATGAGCTGCGGCCACGCTTGCCATCCGCAGGGCGACCAGCCTGCCAAGCAGTGTCCAGCCGGCACGAAATGCTGCTCTGCAACGCAAGAGACGGTACTTACCAACTTGAGGATCTCCAGAACGGATTCAGAGGAACAGGGAAACTGGCTTGTATTGTATGCACTTCATCCCAGCCTGATGTCCCGGATGGGCCGCTCACTTTCGCAAGCTCCCCACGTCAGCGCGAATTCCGCAAATTCCGCCTTTACCGCAGGGAACCTCTGCGCACTGCTCTCGCGCTGGCTGATCTGACCAGTTCGATCCCGGGATCCCGCCTATCCCTATCGGCATTGACTCATGCTTCGCTTTCCGTTAGCCGATAGTCTCAATTGAGGTGAACGTCGGCGATGCCGACCGAGCGTGCCTCGAATGACCGTGGTAAGGCAGACCATGTTGCGGATTGCAGTAACCTCTTACCTGTTGCTTACGATAATGGCAGGCCCATGGCTGTGCTGCTGTAACGTCGCGCGCCTCGCTACCCTGCTGCAATCCTCCACTGAACCAGCAGCGAAGGGTTGTCATCGCAGCCAGTGCTGTCAACACCAGGCAGCGCGGCACCAGGGCAGCGAACCGGCCGCTCCCAGCCAGCCCAAACCGGAACCGGCCAAGCCGTGTCCGTGCAACGAAAACCACCCCGTGGCTACATCGGCAGATTCCACCGGACAGGAAATCGTGCGGCAGCTGGAACGCGGGCTGCCGTCGGTTAGTCCGTTCATTTCGCTGATCGGTCTCGACCCGACCTGTCACATCAACTTCCGGCATTCTTTGGAGTCCCAGGCCTTCCCCTATCTCACGGGCCGGGAGATTCTCCAGACCTTGCAGACCTATCTCTGCTAAATCCAGCTCTCTCCCATTGCCTGCCCGTACTTGAGTTCGCGCGTGGGTTGGCAGGCACATTCTTTGCACGAATAGCATTTGACCAACACAAGGATGTCGCAGGTCGTTGCGCGCCTGCTTCAAGCCGGCAGCTTCGCCGTGCCAAAGGTCGGCGACGCAATCGGACTCTATCCCTGAAAAGGAGGACAAAGACCATGTTCCGCAAATACGCTTGGTTCGCCATTCCATTCGCTCTGGCGTCGGTCGTGCTTTACACCGGCTGCAACGCCTCCAACAGTAACCCGCCGCAGGCCGCTGGCCCGGACAAAGGCAAGGATTCCAAGGCTGCGGAAGTCAAGAAAGACGACGAGCACGCCCACAAGCCCGGCGCGCACGGCGGCATCATCGTCGAGATCGGCCGGGACAACTACCACGCCGAAGCCGTCTTTGAGAAGGGTGGCACGCTGCGGCTGAACACCCTGGGCAAGGATGAAGCAAGGGTGCAGGAAGTCGAGGCCCAGACAGTGGCGGCCTACGTCAAGCCCGAAGGCGGGACCGAAGCGTCGTCGATCCTGCTCAAACCGGCACCGCAGCCGGGAGACAAGCCGGGGATGACCTCGCAGTTTGTCGGCCAGCTGCCCGCCGAGATGGTCGGCAAGGCCGTGGAAGTGACTATCCCCAGCATGACCATCGCGGGCGAGCGCTTCCGGCTTGGCTTCAAGTCGGCCAGCGAAGCGCACGCCGACTCAGGGATGCCTCCCGGCGCGTCCGGAGAAGAGGCAAAGGACCTCTACCTCAAGCCCGGCGGCATCTACACTGAAGCCGATATCAAGGCCAACGGCAACATGACGGCCGCGCAGAAGTTCAAGGGCATCGTCTCTAACCACAACGCCAAGCCGAAACCCGGTCAGAAGATCTGCCCGATCAGCATGACTCAGGCCAATCCGAAGTTTACCTGGATCGTCGGCGGTAAGCCTTACGAGTTCTGCTGCCCGCCGTGCGTGGACGAGTTCGTCAAGACCGCCAAGAACAATCCAGAGGAAATTCTGCCTCCGGAAAAGTACGTGAAGCAGCAGCAGTAATCCGGAACCGAGAGAGGCACCCGCGCCGTGCTGACGGCCGGGTGCCTGCTCGCCCACCGGAAAACGCTACACGACCATTGATGAACCAGGAGGGACGCATGGCCAAGCGACGGAAAAGCAAGTTCCGTCCTCCGCAATCGCGGCAAAGCGACACGCGCAAACTGCTGGGCGTTCTCGCATTGCCCGTTGGGGTGATCCTGCTCCTGCTTGGCGTGCATTTCGCCAACCTCTTTCGGCAAGGCTCCCCCGAGGACGCAGATCACGAGCATGAACCGCCTCCGCATGGTGGGCTGGTGGTCCGGGTCGGCGATGGCGACCAGCATTATCACCTGGAAATGGTTCGGAAACAGGGGGGCTTCTTGATGCTGTACACCCTGGGCGAGGACGCCAAGAAGGCCGTGGCAGTGGCCACGCAGATGCCCCAGGCCCAAATGAAACAACTCGGAAGCGAGTCGGGCGTCAGCCTGGAGTATATGCCGTTTCCCCGAACGGGCGACGGGGCCGGGAAGACATCCCGCTTCCTGGCTAAATTGCCGAGAGAGCTGCGGGGCAGTCCCTTGACCGTTTCCATTGCCTCGGTCGTGTTCGACGCGTCGCGGCTTCCAGTCGAGTTCAGCTTGCCGCCGGAACGTGGCAGCACGCCGGGGGATTTCGAGAAGAAACTCTTCCTCACCGCCGCTGGGAAATACACCGACGAGGATATCCAGGCCAATGGCCAGCAGACGGCGGAGGAGCGGTTCCCCGCGTTCAAACCCCATCATGACGTGAAGCCGCGGCCGGGAGAAAAGGTTTGCCCGATCACCAGAATTAAGGCGACCGCCACGTGTTCCTGGGTCGTTGCCGGCCATAACTACGAGTTTTGCTGCCCGCCGTGCATCGAGCAGTTTGTCAAGGCAGCGAAAGAATGTCCCGGGATGATTCAGAATCCGGAAGAATACGTCCAGAAGCAGTAACCGGCATGTTCGGAAGCATGCCGATTTTCCCTGGTGTGGTGTTGGAGGACCCCAATGATGCGGAACAGAATGATGGCTTCCCTGGCCCTGCTCGTGGCGATCGGCCTGTCGGCCGGCCGGGCGCAAAACCCGCCTTCGCCGGTGACGGCGATCACCGTGCCGGACATGCACTGCATGGGCTGCGCCAAGAAGATGGCGGCGCAGTTGCAGGCCGTGCCCGGCGTGGGCAGCGTGCAGGCCAACGTCCAGGCGACGGCCATGCTGGTCAATCCCAAGCCGGGCGCCGCTCCCTCGCCCCGCGGCCTGTGGGAGGCCATCGAAAAGGCAGGCTACAAACCGGCCCGGCTGGACGGGCCGAGTGGCAGCTTCGCCAGCAAGCCGCAGTCGTAACCACCCCTGTCCGGGCCGCCGGCGTTCTGCCCCTGGCGTCGGCGGCCCCCCGATTATTGATGGCTGGGCGCCAGCACAAAGGAGAGACAGCATGAGTGAAATCTTTCGACAGCAGTGGTGGGCTTGGGCAGCGGCAGTCCCCTTGCTCCTGGCCGGATGTGGTCAAGGTCCGGTTGCCTCCGGCACTAAGACCGCTCCTCCGACCACGCCCACGACCTCCCCGGTCAATGCCGAGGAGGAAGCCTACATCAAGGAAGCCCGGGCGGAACTCAGCCCCGACGACCGTCGCCTAGTGGAAGCCCAGGAGTTCTGCCCGCTGATGCCCGACAACCGCCTGGGGGTGATGGGCAAGCCGATTAAAGTCATGGTCGAGGACCAGCCGGTGTTCGTCTGCTGCAAAGGCTGTATCCGCAAAGCCCAGAAGGATCCCGACAAGACCTTGGCCAAGGTGGAGGAATTCAAAGCCAAGGTGAAGGCTAGCGCGGCAAAGAATTAACTTCATGGACTTGGCAGCGGCGCCTGTTGCGCCGGCGGGCCGGTTCAACAAACGTCGAGGAGGGTCTGGTCATGGCGACAGGGAAGTTGCCTTCATTCGGAAGGTGGTTGCTCGTTCTGTTGCTGGCGCTGGCCCCGGTCCTTGGGGCGGGCTGCCGGAGCACAGGAGGGGGGAGAGGTAGTGACGGTCATGTGGGACATTCCCATTGACCAATTGGATCAGAACCCAAGGAAAGGGGGAGGGGACATGATCGTAAGGATGCGGCATATGCAACAACTAGGCCACTGGGGAGTCGTGGCCCTGGGGCTTC
>JAGVLI010000133.1 GCA_020054355.1 Planctomycetales bacterium
GCCGCGCCGCGGTTCAGGGCCGCCGCCCGTCTGTCGGGCGTTGGCTCATCGTCCACCAGCAAGGCACCCAGCTTCCGGGCCAGCTGGCGCGTGCCGTCTCCGGACGCACAATCAGCCACGATGATTTCATGGGGTGGACCGAGGACGGCCCGGCGGCGTACCGCCTGGACCGTGCCGGGCAGATACTTCTCCTCGTTCAGTGTCGGAATGATGATGCTGAGTTTCATGGGCCGTTCGTCGGTTGATTGTATGGGGCTGAGCCGGCGCTGTCCTCCGCCGCAGCTTCCCCAACTTGACGCTCGAACGGCATTTGGGATATAACCATCTGATACGAAGCGTGGTGAATTCTGGCTGCGACCACCAGGGTCAATCAGCACCTGTCCGTTCCGAGAGGATCGTTGCCGCTACCAAGTTTCTGCAGGACAAGTCAGCCTTTGGAGGACGACATGAATCCTCAAGCAGTTTTGAATTACGTGCAGGCGGCTCCTTTTCGCCCCTTTCGCATCCAGATGAATAGCGGTCGAACGTTTGACATTCGACATCCTGAGATGGTTCGCGTGGGCAGACGAGACGTGCTGATCTTTTCGTTCGTGAGCGAATCGCCACAGGTATACGACCGATGGGACAACGTGTCGCTGTTATTGATTGAATCTCTGTCTCCTCTGGAACCCGCCGTTGCCTGAATCGGCCAAGGAATTCATGACCGCCAAAACGTTTGCTTTCGTCAGCCTGGGTTGCCCGAAGAACCTCGTCGATTCGGAACGGATGCTCGGCAAACTGGCCCAGGATGGCTATGTGCTGACTCCCGATGCCGCCGGCGCGGACGTGGTCGTCGTCAACACCTGCGGGTTCATCGAGCCGGCCCGGCAGGAATCGCTGGGCGTCATCCGGGAAATGCTGCAGCTGAAGAAGGAAGGCCGGGTCGGCGCGGTGGTGGTCGCCGGCTGCCTGGCCGAGCGCAAGCGCGAAGACTTGCTGAAGGAAGTGCCTGAAGTCGATCATATCGTCGGCGTCTTCGGCCGCGAGGACATCGCCCCGGTAGTCGCAAAAGTCCTGGCCAACGGCAAGCGCCAGCGGTCAGCGCGGACCGCCGAGCAGCGCAGCCTGTTTCGCCCGGCTCCGGTGCGGGCGCAGGAAGACACGGCCCGGCTGCGGATCACGCCGCGGCACTTCGCCTATCTGAAAATTTCCGAAGGCTGCGACCGGCTTTGCACCTTCTGCGCGATTCCGGGGATGCGCGGCAAGCACGTCACCAAGCCGATCGAGGAAGTGGTCCGCGAAGCGCGCGAGTTGGCGGCGGACGGCGTCCGCGAACTCATCATCGTCGCGCAGGACACCACCTATTACGGCCTGGACCTGTACGGCAAGGTGCGCCTGGCCGAGCTGCTGCGCGAGCTGGAGCAAGTCGAGGGCCTCGACTGGATTCGCATCCTCTACGCTTACCCGATTCATTTCACCGACGAGCTGCTCGACACCCTGACGGCCTCGAAGAAGATCGTCCACTACCTCGACATGCCGTTGCAGCATATCAACGACCGGATGCTGAAACGGATGCAGCGGCGCGTCAATCGAGGCGAAACCGAATCGCTCCTGCAACGGCTCCGGCAGGCGATCCCCGACCTGGTGCTGCGGACGACCTTCATCGTCGGCTTTCCGGGCGAGACCGATGCGGAGTTCGCCGAGCTGTCGGACTTCGTGGAGCAAACCCGCTTCGAGCGCGTCGGCGTGTTTCCGTACTCGTTCGAGCCGGGCACGCCGGCCACGCGGCTGGACGGCCATCTGCCCGAAGAGGTCAAGCTGGACCGACGCAACCGGCTGATGGAAGTGCAGCAGGCAGCGGCCTTCGACTGGGGCCGTCGCCAGGTCGGCCGGGAACTGGAAGTGATCGTGGACGGCCCCGACCCGGAAGTGCCCAACCACTGGCTGGGGCGCGGCTATGCCGACGCGCCCGACATCGATGGCGTGGTCCGGGTCAAGGGCAAGGGCCTGCAAGCCGGCGACCTGGTGCGCGTCAAGGTCACGGCCGCCGACGGCTACGACCTGGCGGCCCGCGCGTTGAAGGGGCAGCATTGAAGCTCCTGCGAAGCCGCAAGCGGCACAGTGCCCGCAAAACTCTCCTACACGGAACGCGAACATGGCCACGGCCAGTCCTGCCCACCCGCCGGTCTTCAACTTGCCGAACTACTTGACGGCTTCGCGCCTGCTGCTGGCGTTCGTGCTCTTCGGCCTGATTGCCTGGGCGCAGTGGATTGCCTGCGTGGTCGTCTTCGCCATCGCCGCCGTCACCGATTGGCTCGACGGCTATTTCGCCCGCAAGCAAGGCATTTGCAGTCCAGTCGGGCGCAATTTCGACCCGCTGGTGGACAAGGTGCTGATCTGTGGGGCCTACATCTTCCTGGTGCCGATTCCCGACAGCGGCCTGACGGCCTGGATGGCCACGCTGGTAGTAGCGCGGGAGTTGATTATCACCAGCTTGAGGGGCTTCCTGGAAAACGCCGGCATCAACTTCGGGGCCGACTGGCTCGGCAAGATCAAGATGGTGTTGCAGTGCGCCACGCTGTTCGGCGTGTTCGCGGCCATGCAGGCCGGCGCGCCCGGCGACAGCAGCGCGGCCCGCGTCCTGCACATCATCAGCGACGTGCTAATCTACGCCATGCTGGCCGCCACCGCCCTGAGCGGCTTGCAGTACCTGTGGCGGGCAGCGGCGGCCTACAATTTCGACGCCACGGTTTAACCGCTCGCGGTTTAGCAAGGACCAAAGGACCACTCTCCATGCTCGGTGTTGCCATCGTCGGTGTCGGCATGATCGCCAAGTACCACGCGCGAGCGCTGGGCGAAATCCCCGGCGTCCAGGTGGTCGCTCTCGTCACCCGCAACCGCGCCAACGCCGAGAAGCTGAACGCCGAGCTGGGACTGAAGTGCGAGGTCTACACCGAGCTGGCCGACGCGCTGAAGCGCCCGGATGTGCAGGTGGTCGCGATCTGCACGCCGAGCGGCGCCCACCTGGAACCCGCCGCGCTGGCCGCTGCGGCTGGCAAGCATGTCGTCGTCGAGAAGCCGCTGGAGATTACGCTCGAACGCTGCGACCGCATCATCGAGGCGTGCGACAAGCACCGCGTCAAGCTCTGCACCATCTTCCCGTCGCGCTTCGCCGATGCCAGCGTGGTCCTGAAGGAAGCCATCACTGCCGGGCGCTTTGGCCGGCTGACGCTCGGCGAGACGACCTGCAAGTGGTGGCGCTCGCAAGCTTATTACGACGAAGGCGGCTGGAAGGGCACGCAGGCGCTCGACGGCGGCGGCGCGCTGATGAACCAGGCGATCCACAACGTCGATCTGCTTCAGTGGATGATGGGCATGCCGACGCATATCGCCGGCTTCACCGCCATGCTGGCCCACGAACGCATCGAAGTGGAAGACACGGCCGTCGCTTGTCTGCGTTTCGGCAACGGGGCGCTCGGCGTCATCCAGGCGACGACCAGCGTGCATCCGGGCTATCCAAAGACCATCGCGGTCCACGGCAACCGGGGCAGCGCCGTCATCGAGCAGGAAGACGTGCTGCGCTGGGACTTCGAGCCGGAGAGCGACCAGGACAAGGACATCCGCCAGCGCTTCGCCCAGAAGGTCGGGGCTTCGGGCGGCGCCAGCAACCCGGCCTCGATCTCGCACGAGTACCATCGCCGGCAGCTGGCCGACTTCGCGAAAGCCATCGAGACCGGCAGCGAGCCCCTGGTGGACGGCAAGGAAGGCCGCAAGGCGGTGCAGATCATCCTGGCGATCTATCAAGCAGCGAAGACCGGACGCACGGTCGAGATCGGCAAGGCATGAGGCAATTCCACCATGATGCCCGCGCTGACCGTCGTCATCATCATGCTGATCGGACTGGTGATCGGCGTGGCCATTGGCTTTGCGATCCTCTGGCTGTTCTGGCTGTTGCTGCGCTGGACCGTGTGGAAGAATGCACTGCTGCCAGACGAGCCGGTCGATATTCCCGCTCGGATCGAAACGCCCGCGCCGAGCGCGTCCGAAGGCAAGACCTCGGCAGGATAGTTCGTAGGGTCCGCTGTGCGGACCAATGAACAACCGGGATCAGGATGATTCATGGTCCGCACAGCGGAGCTTACGAACTGATCTTTCGGGATCAAGGAGGCAAGGATGCCGAAACCGCGAAACCGTCTCGCCGACTATGGCGTCTACGTCCTGGTGCGCATCATCTTCTGCGTGATCCAGGCCCTCTCCCCCCTCAAAGCGCTGCTCCTGGCCGACGCGCTGGCCTGGCTGGCGTATCGACTCGACAAGCGCCATCGCCTGGCGGCCGAGGAGAACCTGCGCTGCGCCTTTCCGGAAATGACCGATCCGACGGCCATCGATCGCCGGGTGCGCGCCGTCTATCGGCACTTTTGCCGGCTGCTGATGGAAATCGCCCACCTGCCGCGCCGGCTGCACACCACCAACTGGCGGCAGTACGTCGAGCTGGTCGGCGGGCGGGAAATCCTCAATGGCCTGGTGTCGCGGCGGCCGCTGATGTTTCTCACCGGCCACTTCGGCAACTGGGAGCTGGGCGGCTACACCCTCGGGCTGCTCGGCTTCCACACGCACGCCATCGCCCGGCCGCTGGACAATCCGTACCTCGACGATTTCCTCCGCCGCTTCCGCGAGCACACCGGCCAGAAGCTGCTGGCCAAGAAGGGCGACTTCGAGCAGATGCAGGCCATCCTGAAGAGCGGCGGCGCCATCGCGACGCTGGCGGATCAGGATGCCGGCCAGCGCGGCCTGTTCGTCGATTTTTTCGGCCGGCCGGCTTCCACTCACAAGGCAGTTGCCCTTTTGTCGCTGGAGTACAAGGTGCCGATGATCGTCATCGGCGTGCGCAAGATCGGCGAGCCGATGCGCTACCAGGTCGTGGTCGAGGATGTGATCTATCCCGAGGAATACCAGGGCCAGCCCAACGCGGTCCGCTTAATGACCGAACGCTTCACCGCGGCCCTGGAACGCATCATCCGCACCGCCCCGGAGCAATACTTCTGGCTGCACCGCCGCTGGAAGCACCAGCCGGCCCAGCGCAAGAAGAAGCAGGCGGCGTGACGAACGCGCGCGGAACCATAGACTTGCTTCATGTTCCCAGCCGCTGCCCGCTTGCGGTTTAGCAGTCATACTCCACGGAGTCTCCACCTTGCTCACCGGGCCGAACGTCATCCTGACCCTGAAGATCGCGGTGAGCGCGGTCACGGTCCTGTTGCTGGTCTCGCTGGTGGTGCTGGCGCGGGGCAACTATCGCCTGCACGGCCGGATCAACGTCGTCTTCTTCACGCTCACGCTCATCACCGTGCTGGGCTTCGAGGCCATCATTCAGTTCATCGAACCGAGCATCTTCCAGTACATCAAGGACCATGCGGAACTCCGCCGCGCGTTGAACATCCACCTGTGCTTTTCCGTGCCGTCCGCGCTGCTGATGCCGGCCATGCTCTACACCGGCCTGAGCCATCGCCGCCAGGTGCATGTGATCCTGGCAGTGGTCTTCGGTCTGCTCTGGACGGGTACCGTCGTCACCGGCGTTTTTCTCCTGCCGCACTCGGTTTCACCCTGAGGGGAGACGCCGACGATGACCGACGAGCCGACGCTCTGGGAGATCGACACGCCGGAAACGCCGCCGGAGAGCGGCCCGGAACCGACGGCCGCCGAACCGAAGCCAGCCGCGCTTCCGGTTCCTGCCACCCCAGCCGTTCCGCCGTCGCCCAAGCGGATCATCGAAGCCTTTCTCTTCGTGGGCGGCGCGCCGCTGACCGCGGACCGCGCCGTCGAGGCAATTCGCGGATTGACTCCAGAGCAATTTCAGGAAGCGATCGCCGAACTGAACCGGGATTACCGGGAACAAGGCCGGCCCTACAGTATTGTGCCCAGGGAACACGGTTGGGTGCTGACGCTGCGGCCGCGCTACCGGGCGGTGATCGACCGGCTCTACGGTTCCAACCGCGAAGCCCGGCTGTCGCAGCAGATCATCGATGTGCTGGCCCTGGTTGCCTATCGGCAGCCGGCCACCCGGCAGGAGATCGACACCTTTCGCGGGGCTGAATCGGGAGCGCTGCTGCGGCAGCTGGTGCGGCGCGGCTTGATCGCGGTGGTGCAGCGTGGCGACGCCAATCAACGCGAAGTGGCTTACGGCACGACGCCGCGCTTCCTGGAGTTTTTCGGCCTCCGCGGCCTGGAAGACTTGCCGCAGACCCAGGATTTGCAGCGCCTGTAGGGTCCGCTGTGCGGACCGTGGCAGCGCAAAGGTCCGCACAGCGGACCCTACCAAAGAACAAGCTCACGAGTAGTTTACTCGTGGGCTGGCGAAGTGCTGACTTTACTGGGGAGTTTGCAATGGCCGGCGGGCGAAACGGGCCAGAATGAGCATGGGCCGGGTGTCATGATGTCTCAACTGACCGCGATTCCGTCTTGGCAACGTGCTCCTTACTTGGTGGCGACTTTGCCGGGCTTTCCAGTATTGAAGGAGTTGCGGCGCCAATGTGGAAAGCGAGAATCGAATTGTCGATGTTGTAGGCTACTGCCAAAGCTCCACCAACCGCTGCCAGGAGCGACCGCACGAACCAATAGCCCTTCCGGGAATAGCGTGCTGGCATACGTTTGCCATCCTCGTAGACCCGCACTACCTTCAGGATTTCAATCGCGCAGCTGCCAACGGTCCCCCGATGGCCATTTTTGCCAAGGTTCCAAAGGGTCCATGCTGGCACTCGGGCAACATGCCCTGGTCAATGAGCTCGATTGAATGGGTCCGGAAAACTTCCGGCGTGCGGGCAGGTCTGACACATTGATCGGTGTTCTTTGGAGGGGACCCGATGGATCAGGCGTTGACTGTCCGTGGCCGATATGCCGGCCGGACGTTTCTCCGATTCATCGCCCCTTGCATGGAGAAGTGCAAACATGAACATGAATCAGCATCCAACAGTCGAGGAACTTCGTGACCTCATCAGGGCCTGCGATGATCTTGCGGGACATCACGTACTCTGGGTGGCGAAGAATGGTGATGTCCAGATGTCGAGAGTTCCTAAAGACAAGACGCCGGTGGGTTTTGAGGAAGCTCAACGCGATATGCAGCTGCGGTGCGAGACGTTCGAGGCGGGAAACGAGTACGTCGGACCTGAGGCTGCCAACGATGATGACTGGATCGAACAGCTGTTCGACGCTCTGACTAAAGAATGGCCGAAGGCGAAGAGCAAGCCAGTGGTCGAGTATTTCGGTCAGTTTTGATCGTCGTGTCCCCGACCAGCGTTCCAGAGGGAACTGCGGTGCCCATCATTGTGACCTTTGACCTTAAACACCCGGCGTCGAACGACCTCAATCGCATTCGAGGCTTTTTCGAGAGGCTCGGTTGGGAACACCTGGGCAATACCGCCTACCGGTATCCCAAGCTGCACGGTCAGCACCCGACGGAAGATTGGTTTAACCGCGTTATTCCAGCACTGATGTTGCTGCGTGCCTTCGCCCAGTTTGCTTCTTCGACCGGATGTTCCGTTGAAAAGTTTTCCATCGATGTTCAGAGTTCAACAGGGTACAACCCAGTGACGAATGTGGGCACACTGCCGCTTCCGTCGGCCCAGATTACGTTTTCGCAGCCTTCCCGATCGGGCCGGGCCTTTGGCAAGCAACAGCTCGACGCCTGGCTGGATGCAATTACTTGGCCTTATCCTGCGCCGCCAGGCGGGGTAGTTGGCGCAGGCACATAGCCAGGCCGAACCAAGGGCCGAAGCTGGCCGGACGGGTGGCACGACCCTCGGTACTCCGAGGGCGTGCGGACCCTCGAAAACGACTCTACCCACGGCGAATGGTTCGTCTCGCGCACGCCCTCGGAGTACCGAGGGACGTGCCACCCGGCCGTCGTTGTTTGCGAAGCCGTAAGCGGCCGAACGGCGCTCACTCCAGTTCCTTGATGAAGATATTCGCGAACTGGATCGGGTCGCCGTGGTGTTGCAAGGCAATCGGACCTTTCTTGGGCACTCCCGGCAGCTGGGCGTTGTCCAGCACCGTCTTGCCGTTGAGCACCACCGTCAGGCGGTCGCCCTTCATCGTGATGTTGAAGCGGTTCCACTGGCCGATGGGCTTGTCGGCGACGACTTTCGGCGTCACGCCGGCGCGGATTTCGGCCGGCTGACTCTTGTCGGTGCGGTAGCCGTAGACTTCGCCGGAACCGATGGGCCAGCACCACATGTTCACTTGCGCCTTGCTGGTGCCGCGCAGGTAGATGCCGCTGTCGCCGGCGTCATCGACTTCCACTTCCTTGTTCTTGCCATCTTCCTGGGCGTAATCGCCGTTGGCCAGGATCACCGGCCGTTTCACCTTCTTCGGCTTGGCGGTCCAGCGCCAGTCGCAGATCATCTGGAAGTCGCCATATTCCTTTTCGCTCCAGAGGTCCTTGTCCTTGGCCTCGCTCTTGCCGTCGTAGGTCAGCTTCCAGTCCTGGGGCTGCCAGTGGTCCTTGTGGCCGGGGTCGTTCTTCCAGCCGCGCAGGTCCAGGCCGTTGTAGAGCAGCTTGAAGGGCTGGGCCACGTCGCAGATTTCTTCGGGCTTCGGGTTGCTGCTCGGCAGTTCCTTGAGCTTGATGTTGCGGAAGTGGCACTCGGAACCCTCGGCTTCCAGGCAGATGTAGCCCTTGCGCGGCTTGCACTCGCTGACGCCGGAAACGACCTTGCCGTTGACCGCCAGCCTGATCGTGCCGTCCTTGCACTCGATGCGATAGTGGTTCCATTCGCCGGCGGGCTTGCAGCGCTTCTCGCTGGGCAGGCAGCGCGCCCAGCCGTTCGGGTGCGGGCGGTCGGGTTTGCAGGTGGCCCCGTGAATGCTGAAGATGTCGCCGTGACTGGTGTAGTTCGGCGTTTCCAGGCCGTCGAGGATTTGCACCTCGACCGCCCGGCAGAACGGCGTGCCCGGCGCGGTCATCGGATCGGCCCAGATGAAGCAACCCGAGTTGCCCTTGGGCTTCAGGTGCTTCCATTCCAGTTCGAGGATGAAGTTCTCGTAGTGCTTGTCGGTGCGGAGGACACCGGTCGGGATGCCCGTGGTGACAATCATCCCGTCCTTGACCGTGAAGGTTTCCGTGGCGCAGTTGACCTGCGCCCAGCCGGTAAGGTCTTTGCCGTTGAACAGCGGTTTCAGGTCGTCGTCGGCTGCCGGGACGATCGAGACGGCGAAGACGACCAGCGCGGCTACCGAAAGGATTGAAGCTAAACGATGGTGGGTCATGAGGACTCCTTTGGGTTAATGTGCTAAACCGCAAGCGGCGAAAAACCTTGAAGCGGCTAATCGGCTGGTGGAGGCGGAACCGGGCCGCAACGTTCATAGAGTACCGGCATGACCACCAGATTCAACAGCGTGGAGGTGAACAGGCCGCCCAGGATGACGACGGCCATCGGGTATTCCACCTCGTAGCCGGGCTGGTTGCCGCTGATGGCCAGGGGCAGCAGACCCAGGCCGGCGGCCAGCGCGGTCATCAGGATGGGGGCGACGCGCTCCTCAGCGCCGCGCAGGATGAGTTCCCGGCCGAACGACATGCCTTCCCGCAGTTCCAGGTGCCGGTAGTGGCTGACCATCATGATGCCGTTGCGGGCGGCGATGCCCAGCACGGTGATGAAGCCGACCAGCGAACCCAGCGAGATGACGCCGCCGGTCAATCCCACAGCGCCCACGCCGCCGACCAGGGCGAACAGGGTGGTCAGCAGGACCAGCAGCGTCAGGCGCAGGGACTGGAAATCGACGTAGAGGAGCAGCACGATGCCGAGCGCTGCCACGATCAGACCGCCCAGGAGCTTCCAGTAGTTCTCTTGCAGCGCTTGCCATTCGCCGAGCATTTCGATGCGATAGCCCGCCGGTTGCAGCGGGGCCAGGCGTGCCTTGATTTCGCGCACCGTTTCCTTCAAGTCGCCGCCGGCCACGTCGCAACTGACATCAATGCAGCGTGAGGCTTTGTCGTGGCGAATGGTGTTCGGCGCGTTGACGAGTTGCAGCTGGGCCACGGCTTCCAGCGGAATGGTGCCCTTGCCGCTCGGCAGGTCGATTTCGAGCTTGCGCAGGTCGGGCCAGCGCGTGCGGACATCCGGATGGCCCCAGACCACCAGGTCGAAAATCTGCTGGTCCTGATGAATCTCGCCGACCTTGGCGCCGTTGACCAGCGTGTGGACGGTGTCAAAGATGGCAGCCGGCGTCAAGCCGTGGGCGGCGGCACGGTAGGGATCGACGACCAGCTCGATCTGCGGCACCAGCACCTGGGCCTCGACCTTGAGATTGATGACGCCGGGCACCGCGCCGCGGCCGCTGCCATCGCTGCCGTCCACGGCCTGGCGGACCTTTTGCGCCGTGTCGCGGAGCGTCGCCAGGTCGGGACCGTAGATGCGCATGACGATGCTGGCCCCGGTGCCGGTCAGCACTTCCTTCATGCGCTCCTGCAGGTAGGTTAGCAGGTCGTGCTGGAAGCCGGGATGGCGGGCCATCACGTCCTCGATCTCGCGCCGGGCGGCGGCGTAGTCTCCCTTGAAATCGCCCAGGCTGATCCACAGCTCGGCGAAGTGCGGGCCGACGACTTCCTCGCCGACTTCGGCGCGGGCGACGTGGGCGCCGAACTCCTGAACGCCCGTCTTGGGGTTGGCGCGCATTTCCTTGCTGACCTGCACGATGTTGTCCGTCAGCACTTCAATGCTGGTGCCGGGCTTGGCGATCCAGTGCATCAAGAAGTCCGTTTCCTGGAATTGCGGTAAGCGCTCGACCTTGTATTGCAAGCCGAAATAGAGCGCGCTGCCAAAGGAAACGAGCAGCAACAACGTGGTGAA
>JAGVLI010001093.1 GCA_020054355.1 Planctomycetales bacterium
GCCGCCGGACAGTTCGCGCGGCTTGTGCTTCAGCCGGTGCCCCAGGCCGACGCGGTCGAGCAGTTCCACGGCCTGGCGCTTCAACGCCCGGCCATGAACCAGCCAGTTCAGCACGGACGAGCCGATCATCGCCGGCGATAGCACGTTCTCCAGCGTGTTGAATTCGGGCAGCAGGTGGTAGAATTGGAAGATGAAGCCAAAAGTCCGATTGCGCAGCTGGTCGCGCTGCTCGCCCGGCAAGTTGTCGATGCGCCGGCCTTCCAGATGAATGTCGCCCTCGTCGGGCCGGTCGAGAGTGCCGAGCAGGTGCAGCAGCGTGCTCTTGCCGCAGCCGGACGCGCCGACGATGCTGAGGAATTCGCCCGCGTGGACTTCCAGGTCGAGGCCGCGCAGCACCGGCACCGCGATGGCGTTCTTGCGATAGGTCTTGTGCAGGTTGCTCGCGAAGAGGAGAGGGGCTTGGTCCATTGTGATTGGGTTCCTTCATTGAAATGAAGGCGAGCGGGGGGGCGTAAGCCCCCCTGGGTAGCGCCGACAAGCTGCCCACGGGGGGCTTACGCCCCCCGCTCGCCTCAGACTTACTCGTACCGCAGCGCCCGCACCGGATGCAGCAGCGCCGCTCGCAGGGCCGGCAGGATGCTGGCGCCCACCGCGATGGCAATCGCCCCGAGGTTCACCAGCAGCACGGTCCACGGCTGAATGTCGGTCGGGATTTCCTTGAAGTAGTACACGTCACGGGGAAAGATGTCGTGCCCCGTCAGGTGCCCCAGCCATTGCTCGATTTCGTTGATGTTCATCGTGATCCAGACGCCCAGTCCCGTGCCCAGCACCGCGCCGACCACGCCCAGCAACAGGCCGTAGCCGAGGAAGATCGACATCACGCCGCGATTGGAAGCGCCTAGCGCCTTGAGAATGCCGATGTCGCGCGTCTTTTCGACCACGATCATCGAGAAGATGGCCAGGATGCCGAAGCCGGCCACGGCGATAATCAGGAAGAGCAAGATGTTCAGAATACCCTTCTCGATGCTGATGGCGGCCAGCAGCGGCCCCTGCTTGTCTTCCCAGGTCTGCACCGTGAAGCCGCGCTCCTCGGGAAACATCGTCTGCAATTCCGCGACCACCTGCTTCGCGTCGTCGAAGTTCTTCAGCTTGATCTGAATGCTGGTCACGCGGTCGTCCATGGCGCGCAGGTGCTGCAAGTAGTCGAGCGGCACGAAAACGTAGTTGCCGTCGTATTCGCTCATTTCCGATTTGAAGTAGTCGCAGACCACGAAACGAGCCTGCCGCGGAAACAGCTTCGCGTCGCGGTTCGGGCCGCGTTCGTCCTGCACCGAACCCACCGTCGTGATTACCACGTCATCGCCGGGATAAAGGATGTACTGGTCGTTTGCATCCTGTTCGGCCTTGGCGCCGCGCTTGCGATAGCTGGCGATGGCATTGCCGAGAATGATGCCGCGCGGCAGCTCGAAAGTCGGCATCGGCGGCTCGGGCGGCGGCGGGTTCGGTCCGGTCAACCCCTGCTCCTCGACACCGGCGAAAGCAGCTTGGGCCTGTTCGCGGTTCATGGGCGGGTGGTTTTCGAGATAGCGCCATTTCGCTTCTTCGGGAATCTCGAACGATGGCGCGGTACGGTCTTTCTGGCGGAGCAGAAATTCGTGAAAGCCGCCGACCGTCGAGCGCTCCACCGGATCGACGCCAAGCAATCGCACCGGGCGGGTAATCATCTGACCGCGATAGCGGAATTGGAGCATGGCGAAAATTTCGACCGTGGAGGTCATCGCCTCGATCTTGTCGCCGATGGGCGACTGGCGGATGCGCTCCACGTGCGCTTTGCCGTGCGGAAAGCCGTCGAGCGTCATGCCTTCGACGACGATGTCGGAGAGCAAGCCATGCAGGCGGTCGCGCAGCTTGGTGGAAAAGCCGCTCATCACGCTGTTGACGACGATCAGCGTGGCGACGCCGAGCATCACGCTGATGATGCAGGCCAAGGCCAAATAGCGGGTGCGCAGGTAGCGCCAGCAGAGGAGCAGTTTATACACGGACGGGTTCCCTCCCGTGGTAATCCGGAGCGGCACATCGCAGCCCGCCGCTCCGCGGCGGTACGAGCGGCGCAGCCGCGAGTGTCGCGCCGGCGGTGTGCCGCTGTTGCTGGGGCGAGTAACGAACATCTCGCCGGAATCCCGCAGCTGCAGTGCGGCGACTCCGACCGTTCCGTTTATCTGTCGTTCGGCGTAACGCACGTCGCCGGCGCGACACTCGCGGCTGCGCCGCTCGTACCGCCGCGGAGCGGCGGGCTACGATGTGCCGCTGGGCCGCATTACTTTTCCGGCCTTAAAAGCGGAAACAGGATCACATCCCGGATGGTGGTCGTGTTGGTGAGCAGCATGACGAGGCGGTCGATGCCGACGCCCAGCCCGCCGGCTGGCGGCATGGCATGACGCAGGGCGCGAATGAAGTCCTCGTCCATCTTGGCCATCGAGTCTTCTTCCGGCAGCCCCGCCAGCTGCTGGCGAAACGTCTGTTCCTGGGTGATGGGGTCGTTGAGTTCCGTGTAGGCGTTGGCGAGTTCCATGCCGCGCACGTATAGCTCGAAGCGCTCGGCGATGTTCGGGTTGCCGCGCTGGCGCTTGGTGAGCGGGCACAGTCCGGCCGGATAGTCGTGGACGAAGACCGGACCGATCAACTTGTCCTCGACCGCATGCTCGAACAACTCGTGGACAATGACATCGTGGTCCTTGTCGCCGACTTCCTGCTTCTCGACGACGACCTTTGGATTGATGCCGAACTTCGGCGCTGCGGCGCGGACCGCTTCCCGGTCATTCATATCGACGCCGACATGCTCGCGGAACAGGTCGGCATAGCAGGCCCGCTGCCAGGGCGGCTCGAAGTTGACGGTATGTTCGCCGTACTGGAGCTGCCGGCTGCCGCCCAGCGCATCGACGCAGGCCACGATCAACCCTTCGGTCAGGTCCATCATCGAGCGGTAGTCGCCGTAAGCCTGGTACAGCTCCATCATCGTGAATTCGGGATTGTGCCGCTGGCTGATGCCCTCGTTGCGAAACACCCGGCCAATCTCGTACACCTTTTCGATACCGCCGACCAGCAAGCGCTTCAGGTGCAATTCCAGGGCGATGCGCTGGAACAGCGGAATATCGAGCGCGTTGTGGTGCGTCTTGAACGGCTTGGCCGCCGCTCCACCGGCGATGGCGTGCAGCACCGGCGTTTCCACCTCGACGAAGCCCTGGCCATCGAGGTAATTGCGGATCGTCTTGATGATCTTGATTCGCTTCAGGGTGCGGTCCAGCGTGTCGGGCGTATAGATCAGATCGAGATAGCGGTGCCGCAGGCGAAACTCCATTTCCTGCATGCCGGAATGCTTGTCCGGATGCGGCTGGAGCGACTTGCCGAGGAACGTCAGCTTGTCCGCGAAGATAGTCAATTCACCCGTCTTCGTCTTGCCCAGGGTGCCGTCCACCCCCAGGAGGTCGCCCAGGTCCAATTCCTGGGTCAGCTTCCAGCCGGTTTCGCCCACTTGTTGCTGGCCAATCATCACCTGAATGTAGCTGGACCAGGTCTCGATCTCCTCGCCGGCATGATCCTTGCCCTTCAGCGCCCGCTTGATCTTCTGGCCCGACCAATCCCGGATTTCCAGGAAATGGAGCTTGCCGCCGGTGCGCCGCAACACGATGCGGCCCGCGGCGCGGA
>JAGVLI010000653.1 GCA_020054355.1 Planctomycetales bacterium
GGAGGCTCGCCAAAAACCGGAGGCTCGCCAAAAACCGGAGGCTCGCCAAAAACCGGAGGCTCGCCAAAAACCGGAGGCTCGCGGCACGCGGCGGCTATTCATCCACGATCAGTGTAACCCGCTTGCCATCGCACGATCAATCCCGGTTGCGGCAGGTCCGTCCGTGCGAAACCGCCAGCGGGTCGGAAGTGGCCTTTTTCCGTGAAGCCGCCGTCGAGTAGAATCCGCCCCGCTGACGAACGGAACCGTCAGCTGGCCACGGACGGCCGACAGAGAAGCGGGCTTCCCCGCCGACTTCCGCTGCACCTGCGGATTCCAGGAGCCATCATTTCACCCGGCTCCGCTTCACCCTCGCGCTGAAGTCATGCCAGGCCACTCGCAGCCTGGTTCCCATCTGTCATCACTTCTCCCCACCTGTCTCCAGGTACGGAACCGACATGAATCGAGACCCGATCCTGTTTCGCGTCGATGCGTCTCCGGAAGCCGGCTACGAGCGCCTGCTGCGCTGCATGGCCTATGGCAGCGCCCTGCAGCGCCGCCGCCGGCCTACTTTCTTCCTCTCCCAGCTGGAACCCCGCCACCTGGGCCTGAACATCAAGCGCAGCGGCAGCGATTGGCTGGAAGCCGACGCTCCCTGTGGTACGCTTGAGGATGAAGTGGAAACGGTCCAGGAAATCCGCCGCCTGCATCCCGCAGCGGTGATCGTGGACTCCGCCACCGCCACGGAATCCTATCTCGCCGCCCTGGTGAAGACTGGCGCCTGCGTGGTGTCGATCGACCATCAGGCGAACATCCGGCTGCCCTCGCAGCTGGTCATCAACCCCTTGCTCGCTCCCGGCAAGGAAGCCTACGAGCATGCCGACAACACCCAGCTGCTGCTCGGCTGGCGCTATGCCCTGGTCCGTCCGGAGATTCGCCGGGTGCGGCCGGTACGCTCCCAGGAACCGCTGCCGCCGTTCAGCGCCCTGGTCGCCCTCGGCGACGACGACCCCAATCGCAAGTCGCTGGAGATGGCCAAGCTGATGATGACCGTGCCCAAGGTCGAACGAGTGGATGTCGTGGTGCGGGCGGAGCATCCGGACCTGCCCGCTCTGCAGGTGCTGGCCGAGGCCAACCCCGAACGGCTGAAACTCGCCCTGGAAATGTCCGAAGTGACCGCTCGCATCGCCCGCTGCCATTTCGCGATCACCAGCGGCAACGGCCTTTCGCTCGAACTCGCCTGCGTCGGCGTGCCCCAGCTGCTCATCGTTCAGGCGGAGCCGATGTGGCCCACCGCCCAGCGGTTGGAAGAGGAGGGCGCTGCCACCTGCCTGGGCTGGCACGAAAGCGTGTCGGCGGGCACCATCCGCACCGCCGTCCAGAACCTCCTGGCGGACCCGCTCGAACGCCAGGCGATGTCGCGCTGCGGTCGGCAGTTGATCGACGCCCGCGGACCCGATCGCATGGTCACTGCCCTGGAAGTCATGCTGCATCCGTCGCGCAGCATTAGGGCCGGGTTCGCCGAAGCAGCCTGAGCAGTGTCCAGTGTCCAGTGGCCGGTGGTCAGTATTTGGTAGTCGTTGAAGGGGGCTACATCCAAGGTGGCGAACCGATCCGCCTTGGACTAAGCTATCCTCATGCAACTGACCACTGACCACTGGCCACTTTTTCCGGCCACTGGCCACCGACCACTGGCCACTACCGATGGACAAATCCCAAGTCGCCGCCGTGCTGGACGAGATCGGCACCCTGCTCGAATTGCAGGGAGAGAACTCGTTCCGTTGCAACGCCTACCACAACGGCGCCCGCGCCATTCAGCAGTTTTCGGGCAGCCTTGCGGACCTCGTCGCCACTGGGCAGCTCGGCACCATTCCGGGCATCGGCGAGACGCTGCGCGAGAAGATCACCACGCTCGTGCGGACCGGCAAGCTGCCCTTCTACGACGACCTCAAGAAGAAGTTCCCGCCGGGCGTGCTCGACATGCTGCGCGTGCCGGGCATGGGGCCGAAGAAGGTCAAGGCCCTCTACGACACCCTGCACATCGACAGTCTCGACAAACTCAAGGCTGCCTGCGAGGCCGGCCAGGTCGCGGAGCTGAAGGGCTTCGGCGTCAAGACCCAGCAGAAGATCCTGGAAGGGCTGGCTGTCGCCAGCCAGGCGGGACAGCGGGTGCGCATCGATCAGGCGATGGCCATTGCCCAGCAACTGGTCGATGGGCTGAAGTCCTGCAAGGGCATCAAGCGTCTCGAACTCTGCGGCAGCCTGCGGCGGCGGAAGGAAACCATCAAGGACATCGACATCCTCATCAGCGCCGACGATGCTGGCCCGATCATGGACCGCTTCGTCAAGCTGCCCGGCGTGACCAACATTACCGGGCACGGCGACACCAAGTCGAGCGTCGTCGTCTCCCTGGGCATCGGCCGGGAAATGGTGTCGATGAACGCGGACCTGCGCGTGGTGGACGAGAAGCAGTTCCCGTTCGCGCTGATGTACTTCACCGGCAGCAAGGAGCACAACATCCGGTTACGGCAGCGCGCCATCGATCGCGGCCTGAAGCTGAACGAATACGAACTGGCCGGCGACAAGAAGAAGGTCCATTGCAAGACCGAGGCAGACATCTACCGCGCCCTGGACCTCGACTACATCGAGCCGGAGATGCGCGAGGACACTGGCGAGATCGACGCCGCCGAGCAGCACCAGTTGCCGCCGTTGCTGGAAGCCGACGACATTCAGGGCGTGTTCCATTGCCATACGACCTGGAGCGATGGTGCTGCCTCGCTCGAAGAAATGGCCGAGGCCGCCCGCAAGCTCGGGCTGAAATACCTCGGCATCGGCGACCACTCGCAATCGTTGACGGTGGCGAATGGCCTGACGCCCGCGCGGGTGAAGCAGCAGCAAAAAGACATCGATGCCCTGAACGCCAAGCTCAAGGGCATTCACCTCTTCAAGGGCATCGAGTGCGACATCCTGGCCGACGGCAGTTTAGACTACGATGACGCGGTCCTCGACACCTTCGACTACGTGGTGGCCAGCGTCCACAGCTACTTCAACCAGCCCGAGCCGGAGATGACGCAGCGCATCATCCGCGCCATCAGCCATCCGAAAGTGACGATGCTCGGCCACGCGACGGGCAGGTTGCTGTTACGCCGCGACAGCTACAAGGTGGACCTGGAAGCAGTGCTGCAAGCGGCAGCCAAGAACGGCACGTTGATCGAGATCAACGCCCACCCGCAACGCCTGGACATCGACTGGGTGCATACCAAGCGCGCCAAGGAACTCGGCGTGAAGCTGGTCATCAACCCGGACGCCCATGCCACAGGTGAGATCGACCTCTATCGTTTCGGGGTGGACGTGGCGCGGCGCGGCTGGCTCGAAAAGAAGGATGTGTTCAACACGCAGACTTTGGCCCAGGTGACAAAGGCGTTGAAGAAATGAGTGCTGATCCTGTAGGTGTTTTCGTGCCGTCTGGAATGAGCCGCGAAGAGTACTTTCGGGCGATTGCCGAGGAAGAGCGCGACCTGCGCGACCATGAATTGCGCAGTGATTGGCCCGATCTAACCGAGGAACGCGTCGATCTCAGCTTGATCGACTACACGCTATCGCTGTCTCCGATGGAGCGATTGTTACTGCTCCAATGGCAAATCTGGATGCAATCACCTCTCTGGGTTCGCGCAAGCCGTCTTGATAGGCGCCTTGCTGGGCGTGGCCGACCGAGCGCGGGATAGCGCCGGCGACTGCAATTCATGATGAAAAATGCGACGTGATTCTCCGACTGCTCTGCAAACACCGCGCCGCCCGCTCCGTCTGCGTCACTGGATCCCCGCACCACCTCACGGCTCGCCCTGGCAGATGCAGCGTATAGTTCGGCCTGAACTTCAGTCCCAGAAGTTGAACACTACCTCGCCGACACACTGCGGCCGCCAGTAGTCTATCTGCTCCTGCTCGGTCGGGGCGAGGCGCTGGCACTGCGCGGGCATCAGCGGCGCTGCCAATTCGGACACCCCAACCACCTCATAAACCCCAAAACTGCGGAAAACTTCTGCCAGCCCAGGCTCATCGATGAACCGCACGGTCGCTCCACCTTCGGCAGGCGGTTCGGCGAAAGTGACCACGGGGAAGTGAGAGTTGAGCAA
Organism: Planctomycetales bacterium; assembly: GCA_020054355.1. Taxonomy (GTDB): domain Bacteria; phylum Planctomycetota; class Planctomycetia; order Gemmatales; family Gemmataceae; genus JAGVLI01. The sequence goes on from JAGVLI010000653.1 coordinate 4,113, forward strand.
TACGGCCACCCGACCGCTAGGCAATTCCAGCACGGCGCGCGCGAAATTGGATTCGACTCCGCGCACTGGAGTTTCAATACGGATGACACGGCCATTGAGCGCCCGAGCAACGGCATGGCAGTGGCCGCGGAACGCCGCCAAATCGCAGTCCGGCAGAGGTGGATCGTCGACATGCCGAAAGCCCGTTATGCCGCGCGGCAGTTCCATGCTTGTCACCAAGGTAGCCGAACGATCCGACTCGCAATTGACATTCAGACCGGGTCGTTTGCTCACTGCTGAATCCTGTACTTCGCATTCCCCTCCAAAAACCGCTGCACCCGCTCCGTCCGCGTCACCGTCTCCCCGACGAATTTCACCGCCTGCACCAGCCGGTCATCCGGCTCCGCACAGCTGAAACGCAAGAAGCCCCGGCCTGCTTCGCCGAAACACTCGCCGCCGAGGCACGACACGCCGAACTTCTCATCCGCGCCTTCGAGCAGGTACATGGCCAGGCCGTGCGAGGTGATGCCGAGCTTCCGGCAGATCGCGGAGACGTCGGGGAAGACGTAGAACGTGCCGACGGGCATCAGCACTTTCACGTCCGGAATTTTGCGCAGCTCGTTGACCAGCAGTTCGACTTTCTTCTGGAACTTGGCCATCACTTCGTCGCGCTCGGCCTGGTCTTTTTCGAGGGCTGCCTGGCCGGCGCGCTGCGCGATCGGCGGCACGCACGACAGCGACGTGTTAATCATCTTGCCAATGATATCCACCAGGGCGGCATTGGTGACCGCGTAGCCGAGCCGCCAGCCGCTCATGCTGTAGGACTTGCTGAAGGTGTAAGCCGCCATCGCCTGGTCGAGCATGCCCGGCTCTTTCAGCAGGGTGTCGTGGCGGCCCTGCCAGACCATGTGGCAATATGGCTCGTCGCAGAACACCGCGATGTTCTTGCCGCGGACGATGTCTGCCAGTTGCTTCAGGTCCGCCGCCGTCGCCACGCCGCCCGTCGGATTGTGCGGGGAGTTAAGGAAGATGGCTTTCGCTTTCGGCGTCTTCTGGACGAACTTGGCGATGTCGTCGAGGTTCGGGCGAAACTCGTTCTCCTGTTTCAGCACCGAGAAGACCGCGTGCGCGCCGCGCCGCTGGATGTTCGGCTCATAGGTCGGAAAGTGCGGACTGAAGACCAGGACGGCGTCGCCCGGATCGAGGACCGCTTCACAGAAGAACTGCTCGAAAGGCTTGGCGCCGTGGGCGACCACCACATGGTCGGCGGTGATGGGCACGCCGAATTCCTGGCTGTAGTTCCGGGCAATCGCCTCGCGGAACTCGGGCAGGCCCAGCGACGCGCAGTAGTGAGTTTCCCCGGCTTCGATGGCTTCGATGCCCCCGGCGCGGGCGTGCTTCGGCGTCGGGAATGGGCTGTCGCCGATGTTGAGCAGGACGATGTCCTTGCCCTTGGCTCTGAGCTTCTGCGCGACGGCCAGCACGTCGAAAGCGGTCTCGCCCGTCAGGCCCGATGCGAATTGGCTCAGGGTGACCGGAGAACTTGAAGCAAGAGGAGGCATGGGAGGGGTGCCAAAAACGCCAGGACGCCAGCAGCGCCCAAGACAAAGTGAGTGGGGATAGCCGCCGCCTTCTTTGTATGCGTCGCGCCAATGAAGGCGAGCGGCGGGGATAAACCCCGCCGCGATTGGCATGCCAATCGCGGCGGGGATAAACCCCGCCGCTCGCAAAGAAACGCTCTACTGCTTGGCTTCGATGGCCTCGGCCAAGGGACGAATCACCCCCGGAATAATGTGGGCGTCCACCAGCTCCTGGACCTTTTTCCGCTGGTGCTTGTAGGACTCGCCAAAGGTCTTGAACGGTCCCCGGCCCCAGTATTGCCTGACCGTGAAGTAGACGCTGATCGGTGCTTCCGGGAATTGCCCGGTGCGGACCTGATAGGTGTTCGTGCGCGTTTCGACCGCCAGCCGGCATTGCGTCCGGAAGGTATCGTCGAGCGAGAGCATCACCGCCGGTTCGTAGTTGATGACGCGCGAGCCGGGGATTTGCACCAGTCCTTCGAGCGCGGAGTTGAAGCCCAGCGCCTCGGCCACCACTTCATCGTGGTTGCCGCTGTACATGAAATCGAACGAGAACAGCACGTCCAGGGCTTCGCAATCCAGTGGACTGAAGTTCAGATAGTAGGGAGCTACTTCGAGAATGCGGTCGTGCTGGCTATCGGCGGCTTCCAGGTCCGGCGGGTTGACGTAGCCGGTGCTGAGCCGTCGTCCTTCCAGCGTCACCCAGCGATAACTGCCTTGTTCCCGGTCCTCCTCCAGCACGTATTCTCCGTTGTCCCGCACCTCGAAATCCGTCATCTGCGGGAAGGTCTTTTGCAGAGAATCGAAAAAGTGCAGCACCGATTCCCGACCCGTCGGCAAGTCCATCTTGGTATTCAGGTAAACGTAGACCCCAAAATCATCGCACAACGAACTATAGGGAGTCATTGGTTTCCTCGTGGTCTGGGGACGGCTGGCCAGCGCTCAGGGCATTCTGTCCATCCTTTATCATTGTTCGGGTTTTCCGCTGCAATTGCAAGGGCCGTAAGGTCAATTCCAGCCGGGTCCGCGGAACCGCAGGGGCGCCCGAAGCGGGCCGGAATCTGCCCGGTGGACAGCTGGTGGTTTCGGCAAACGGGTGAAGCTGAAAAAAATGGAGAGGTCGAAAGGAGCTACCGAAAAAACGCCTCGGCAGCCCGCTCGGCGGGTCGTGCGAGCAGGCTGCCGAGGTCCAGGAAATAAGGGCATTGCGGGTGTTCGGGCAACCTACGCACTGCGGGCAACCTTGACGGTCGCGGGGACGGGCAGTGCCGACTGGTGCATCCAACGGCCGGCGTCGGGAGCGCCGTGCCAGCGTTGCAGGGCGATGGAGCGCACCTGGTCGCGCTCTTCGTCGTCGAGGATTTCGAGGAAGGGCTGCATGAAACCGGCGCGAACCTGGGTGGAAGAACGGCCGACGTAGAGCAGGCGTTCGCTGCGATCTTCAAAGACGGCGACCGCGCGCCAACCCTGCGGCTTGGCTTCCGTTTGGTAGAACATGGCTCGACCCTCCTTGGTCGGTGTGGAAAGTGCGTAGAGCGAAC
>JAGVLI010000763.1 GCA_020054355.1 Planctomycetales bacterium
GCCAGGAAGACCCACTCCACCGCGCCGCCACCCCGGCGACCGCCGCCGCCGATGATCGGACCATTCGGCTGCCCGCCAGACCATTGCACGTCGCGGGCCACCTGGATCGGCTGCTCATGACCCTGTTGCTGTTGCAGGGCCTGGCGCTCCGTCTCGATCCGGCGGGCGTTCCGCCGTTCGATGTTGAACCGCTGATACTCCGATTCGTTTTCGAGCACCAGGAAGGCCGTGTACGGCGTGACGATCGAGTATTTCGTCCCCAAGGCCACGACTTCGTCGCGCAGCTTGGGAGATTCGCCGTGCTCGCGAATCCGGGCCAGCACGCCGTCGGCCTTGCGCCAGGCCCACATCCGCTGCAGGTGCGGGTTGCGCGGATCGGTCTCCGGGAAGTCGAGCGTGGCTGTCAGCGTCTCGGACTTGCCGAGCAGCTGGCCGGCGATGGTCAATTTGCCAGAGCCGGAGCCACGATACCGGCCCAACGCCACCAGTTGTTGGCCGCGATACAGGTTCGGCAGCCGCTCCGGGCAGACTTCGAGAAGTTCGACGCCGTCCATTCGCAAGCTCAGGTTCTCGGCCACCGCCGAGGTAAGCTTTGGCACCAGCAGCTGGATTTTCCGCTGTACATCGTCCTGGTTGGACAGGTGGTCCGCCAGGCCGCTGGTCTCCTGGGCCAGCCGGTCGAGCAGCGGCCGGTTGCCGTCGTTGCCGATGCCCAGGGTGAAGATGCGCATCTGGTCCTTCTGCCGGCGCAGGGCGGCCAGGAACGGGGCGTGATTGTCAACGTCGCTCGCATCGCCGTCGCTGAGCAGCAGCATGGCGTTGCGGGCGTCGGGGACGTGCGACTCGAAGGCCCGTTCGATGGCTGGCACCACCTCGGTACCGCCGCGCGGCCGTTGCTGGTTCAGGAACGCGCTGGCCTTTTCGATGTTCTCGCGCGTGGCCGGCACCGGGCGTTCGGCAAAATCCTTGGGGGCGATGTTGAAAGCCACGATGTTGAACGTGTCGGTGTCCCGCAGCAGCTTCAGGGTCTCGGCGATGGCGCGCCGGCCGGTGGGCAGGCGGTCGCCCTGTTCCATGCTGCCCGAAACGTCGAGGACGAAGACCACGTTGACTTGTTTCTTCGGCTCGTCGAACTGCGCGCCGGGCGTCAGCAGCAGCATGAAGTAGCCGTCCTGGCCCGGTTCCTTCGAGGTGAGCAGGTTGATCCCCATCCGTTCGCGCTCGAGTTCGTAGACCAGCACGAAGTCGCGGGCCAGGTTGCCCTTGGGCTGTTCCAGCGAGGCGCGATAGACTCGGCCCTTGACCTCGGCCGTCACCACCGCGTCGCCGTGGCTGGGCGACCAGACGCGCTTCAGCGGGATGTCGCTCTTGACGTCCACGCGCATCGAGAACTCCTTCAACAAGTCGGTGACGGCCGGCTTGCCCATCTCCAAGGGGTAGACGTAGGTGCCGAAGCCGCTGTCGTAGTCCACCGGCTGGTAGTAGCTGATCTGGATTTGCTGCGTGCCGTTGGCAGGCACTGGGAAGACGCGCATCTCGAAGGTCTTGTGATTGACCAACTCCAGGAGTCCGGGGTCCTTGCGCTCGACCCGCGTCACCTGCTGGTAGACTTCGCGGGCGCGCTGGCGTTCCAGGACTTCGCCGGTGACTTCCTTGCCGTTGACCCACAGGGAGAAGTTGGACACGCTGGCCTCGCGCGGGACCGGGAAGGTATACAGGGCCTCCACGGCCTGCGGGGCATCGTTTTTGAAGACCTGGGTGACGGTGGTCACGGCGATGCCGTTGTTGATTTGCACGGCCACTTTCTGGCTCTCGATGGCGAGCGAGCGATTGCTCCCCGTCGGCACGAGCAAGCCAGCGGCGGAAGCCGGCTCGGCCACCATCAGGACTGCCGCCAACACAGCGCTGGCCATCATCCATCGCAAGTTTCGCATGAGCGTACCCTTTCAACCTGAAAGTTATCGACCACTAACTTATGTTGAAGGGAGAGGCTCCCGCGTCCGGCCGGATATAACGGCGGCTCCGCGAATTCATGCACTTGTCAATTTGGGTGGGTAAGGCAAGGCGAGTAAGCAGCTTTTCGGTGTGGTCCGTAGGTTCGTGCGCGGGGGTGTCTTACTGGCGGTGACTGCCAGTAAACCGCATGCGCCTTCGTCGCCGAGTCGTGCATGGTTGACGCTTCGCGCGGCTAATGTCTACAATTCAGCAGACAGCGATCAGGCAGCCAATATCCTTGCGTCTCCGATTTTCGCGGTTTACTATCGAGCAACCAAGCTTGAATGAAGCCGTGACGTTTGGGGACAATTCAACGGGTTTGGCAAACCGACCATCACCAGGGGCAATACGTGGGAAAAAGCGCAGAAGCCCTGGTTCAACCAGCATTGCTGATCTGGGCGCGCGAGTCAGCCGGTATGACCGTTGATTCGGCAGCGGCAATGATCGGCGTGCATCCTGAGAGTGTAACAAACTGGGAGACCGGTCAATCCAGGCCGACAGTGCGCCAACTCGAAAAAGCAGCCAAAGTGTACCGCCAGTCCTTTGCAGCCTTTTTTCTTCCCGCTCCTCCAGCCACATTCAAGCTTCCATTTCACGATTTTCGGAAACTGCCTGGCGGCGTGGACGAACCGACCTCCAGGGAACTGATTTTCGATGTTCGCGCGTCTCTTGATCGGCGAGAGATCCTGCTGGAGCTTACCGAAACCAAAGTTGAGCAGTTCAATTTGCGTGCCAGCATCAAGGACGATCCGGAAAAGCTAGGGGACGCGGTACGCGGATTTATCGGAATCAGCGTCGCCACTCAGACCAACTGGAAGGATCCCCCATTCGCATTCCGCGAGTGGAGAAACGCAGCTGAAGTAAAGGGAGTTCTTGTATTCCAATCCACGAAATCATCCTTGGATGAAATGCGCGGCTATTCAATTGCGGAATTCCCTTTTCCGATTGTCGTGGTCAATCGGAAAGATACTCCCGCCGCGCGCATCTTCACGCTCTTTCACGAGATGGCTCACCTGATGCTGCGGTCCAGCGGCATTTGCGATTTAGATCCAGCTACCCAAAGGATTCCTGCTGACGAGGCAACCGAAACCTTTTGCAATCGAGTTGCCGGAGCTGTACTCGTTCCGAGGGATCATTTGCTTTCTCTCGACATCGTGAATGCGCATGACGGGGACAACTGGGATGACAACGAGATAGCCGACTTGGCAAGGCTATACTCCGTGAGCAGAGAAGTTGTCCTTCGAAGACTACTCACCTTCAACCTGACCAACGATCGTTTTTACAGACTCAAGCGTTCCCAATACCAGGCGCAGATTGACAAGCTAAGAGAGGACGAAGAGCGCGAGGAAAAACAGGGCTTCGTGCCTCCTTCTACAAATGTCATCAGCACGACGGGAAGACCGTTCGTCCGGACGGTGCTAGAAGCTCTGGATTCCCAGCAAATAACAACTGTCGATGCTTGCCAGTATTTACGTGTGAAATTTCCGCAACTCGACAAGATCAGGGCCGTTCTTTCTCAAGGCTAGGCGATGGCTCAACCAAAGTACATCGTTGACACCAGTTCGTTTGCTGCCATGAGGCATACATATTCCCAGGATGTGTTTCCTGGGGCTTGGGCAATGGTCTCTAATCTTGCAACTTCGGGCATCCTTCTTTCGGTCGAACCCGTGTATAAGGAACTAGAAGAATTTGATGACGATATTTTCAAGTGGGCAAGGGCGAATAAACAGATCTTTCTGAAAGTTAACATGTCAGCTCAAGTGGCTGTTCGCGCAATACTCTCAACGCATCCAAATCTGCTTGACCCGAAAAAACCAACATCAATAGCCGATCCTTTCGTGATTGCTGCCGCTCAATTGCGCTCTTGCGCCGTTGTTACGGAGGAGCGGCCCAGTGGAGGGCCGAATCGAAAAAAGATACCCGATGTCTGTCTTGCGTGCTCGATCCCCTGCATCAAGCTTCTCGACCTATTTCGGGCTGAGAACCTGAAATTGTAGCCACCGCGTCTGTTGAATTGCTGACTACTATTCCGTAGACACGGATATGGAAAGAACAAACGCCGATCCGTGAACGCAGTTCGCCAAACCCTGCGCGCAGCGGCAACAGCAAGCGGATTTACGCAGCAACAGATTGGCGAGCGCATGGGATACGCCGATGCCGACGCGCGCAAGGCTGTTTCCCGGCTACTCAATCCGAAAGTCGACTACGACCCACGTCTTTCCACGCTGCGCAAGTTCGCCGAGGCAATCGAAAAGCCTCTGACAGAAATCCTCTGAGAAATCCAAGAATTGTGTCTGAGCCTCGCTGGCCAGCCGCAGATCTGGCCGGAGGTGATTCCAGGGTACTGCAACGACGGGTACCTCCTGCTCTGAAAAACTGCTTGTTCTCGCCACCGCGCCAGAACTCGATGCCGCGCCCTGTCCAGGCTGCGCTCACTTTGCAAATACGGCCCGATCGTGCCGATAGCGCAGGGCAAACACCGCCGTCTTGCCCTGATCGCCGCCGGTGCCGAGCACCAGCAGTACCAGGTCGCGCTTGGGGTCGTAAACGAGCGCCCGATTCTGACCGGACGCCAGCGCCGCGTTGATGCCCGGAGGCGCGGCCAGCTCGACGCGATACCAGGCATTCTCGCCGGGCTTGTAGGCCCACAGCGCGGGGATGGTGCGTTTCTCCGGACCTGGACCGTAGGTGAGCATCACGTCCTGGCCGGGGATGTAGACCGATTCCCGGTTGCACACCGGCGGTGCAGCGCCGGCCGGAGCCGTCACCTTCGGTTTCAGGTCTTTCCACTGATTGGTCTTCAAGTCGAAGGCCCAGAGTTCATCGCGCTGGCTGCCTGCACCGTGCAGCAAGACCTGGTCGCGCTGGCTGTCGTAGGCCAGGCTGGTCAGCTCGTAGAGGTTTTGCGGCGAAGGCTGTTTGGCGTCGCCCAGTCGCTTCCAGGCCTTCTTGGCGGCGTCGAAGGCGAAGACGGACTTCTCCTCCTTGGGGCTATCCGGCGACCACTTGCGGTTGTAGCCGGCGTCGTCGTCGCGGTTGGGCCAGTCCACATCGACGCCCATGACGCCGTGCCTGGTCGTGACGAGCTGATCGAGGCCGATGGGAGCGCCGCCCGCGATCTGGAAACGGCCGGTGTCGGGATCGTAGAGCCAGGTGGTGTACTTGTTGTAAGAGGTCGGCGTGCTGACCTTGGCGCCGGCATGCGGTCGCGGTTCGCCGGGAAAGTCGCGGAGCTGGTCGGGCACGTAGCCGGTCATCAAGGAGATGGGCCGAACCATGACCATGTGTTTCGACACCGGATCGTAAGCGTAAACCTTGCGGCCATGCACCGTCCACGGGTTGCCGCCGAAGGTGACGCCGGCAAGGCGGACGCCGAGGTTCCACTGGCGATGGGGGTAGTCGGGCGCAGCGCTGCCCGAGCGCCAGGTGTGGTCGTCGATGTCGTAAGCATCGACGTCGCTGCCGCCGTAGCCGCAATGGCCTCCGCCCCAGTAGAGGATGCGGCCCCGGTCCGTGTCAATGGTGGCCGACCCCCAGGTGCGCGTGGTGGCCACGCGGGCGGGATCGGCGAGCGCGGTCCACTGGTTGACCTTCAGGGTGCGCAGTCGTTCCGCCTGAGCCTTCCGCAGTTCCGGGTCGGGCTTGCTGCCCAGCCCGCTCTGTCCTTCGGGCAGCTTCGGCATCGGCTGGTGTGGCTTCGCTTCCTCGGGCTGGACGATCGAATCCGGGTCGATGCGATAGGCGTACGTGGTGCGCACGGGAAAAAGTTCGTTGCAACGATGGCCGTCGCCGGGTGTCTTGGTGTTGGCGGCCAGGAGGAGCGTGCGCTTCTCCGGGTCGAGGTCGGCGGACAGGTAGAAGCCAGTGGGCGCGTCGCCGGCCAGCCGGCGCCAGCGATCCTGACCGGCATCGTAGGCCCACATATCGGTGAGGTCGCTGCGATGGTAACCGCCGCCGATCAGCACCCAGCCGGTTTTCGGATCGAAGGCGGTGAAGTGCCCGGCCCGCGGCGGCGGCCCGCCGGGCGCTTTCGCTGGCCGCCAGCGGCGAGTCTTCAGGTCGTAGAGCCAGGTATCGGCCAGGTAATGGCTGTGCCCATCGCCGCCGAAGAGGACCAGCTGCTGGTGCTTGGTATCGGTGACGGCCCGGCAGTTCATTCGGGGCGGCGGCTGGTCGCCTTCGAGCCGCCGCCAGTCCTTGTCCTTGAACGAATAGAGCCAGGTGGAAGTGTAACCGACGATGCGGCCGTCGGGCCGGGCCTCGGCAATCATGCCGCCGCCGGTCAGGACCATCTCATCGTTGACCGGATCGTGCGCCAGCGTGCCGCCCAGCACCGGCGGCGGCGAGTGGGCCGGCGACAGGTTCGTCCACTTGCCGTCGAGCACCTGATAGGCCACGGTCAGGCCGCCGGTGAAGTAGAAGAGCGATTTCGTCGGTGGATGATAGGCGACCTGGTCGAAGACAACGTTCAGGTCGGGCCGGGCCGTCTCGGCGGGAAAACCCGCGGGAGGCCGAAAGAGCGAGCGCTCGCTGCCGGAGGTGATGCCAGAGTAAGTCCGGGGAATGAAGACGACTGGCAGCTGCTTGCTCCACTCCGCCTCGAACTTCTTGGGGAAATGCCCGCGCCACTTGCCGTCGGCGAGGTCGAGGGCGAGGGCGACCATGTCGTGCTCCGGCACGGGCATGGTCACGCTCTGCTGGAGCAGCTCGTAATCGTGGTTCATGAAGCCCCAAAGGAAGAATCGGCCGGCAGCGGGGGCGTAGCGCAGGGCGCTGCCGCGACGGGCGCCGACCTTGTCCTTGGCCACCTCGGTCCAGCGATTGGCGGGCAGTTCCTTTTCAGCAGCCTGGGCGCAAGGCAAGAAGGACAGCAGAGCGAGCGGCAAGCCGAGGCAGGCCGCATAGCGCGGATCGTGAGAGCGAATCATGCGTGCTCCTTGGGATCAGGCCCGCAGGCAAGGTCAAGGACTTGTCGATGTGGATAGACTACGGCGCACGCTGAGCCGCCGCAAAACCAATCGTCGTGTCAATTCCTTGCCCGCGGGGCCTGGAAGCCGCTGCAAATCGGCCGGCAGCCTCATGAACCGGCCGCTCGCTGTCGCATTCGCGGCACCGGCCTCCAGGCGGCTACTTCTTCCACTGGCGAGCCGGATCGGCGGTCTTGTCCATCCAGGTCCGCAAGCGCTGACGCAGATCGTCCCGCACCTTGGCCAATGCCGGGTCGTCGATCAGGTTCTTCCGCTCGTGCGGGTCGGCCGTCAGGTCGTACAGCTCGTCGGGCTTGTTCGCCCGTGCCCAGGCGATCAACTTGTGCGTCGGCGTCCGGACGAGGCGGAAAGCCAGGTCGCCGAATTCCCGGCTCTTCTCGTCGGCGAATTCGCAGAAGGCTTCGCGGATGCCGGGTTCCTTGTCGCCCTTGAGCAGGGCCGTCAGGTCGCGCCCCGCCCATTCCTTCGGCGGGGTTTGGCCGGCGAGCCGGAGCAGCGTCGGCGGCAGGTCGAGACTCGATACCGCGGCGTCGCTCGTCGCGGCGGTGCAACCCGGTCCACGCACGATGAACGGTACGCGCACCGAGCTGTCGTAGGGCACCACCTTGCCGTGAATGCCGCGCTCGCCCATCATGAAGCCATTGTCGCCCAGGAAGACGACGACGGTCCGGTCCGCCAGCTTGCGCTCCTCCAGGGCCTGCAACACCAGTCCGGTTTGCTCGTCCAGGTGGCTGATGGCGCCACAGTAGTCCTTCCACTGCGCCTTGGCGGCATCGTTGGGAAAGCCCGCTGGCACCAACTGTTGCATGGTCTTGTTCGCGTAGAATTGGTCGATGCGGTTGGGGACGGGCTGGTACGGACTGTGCGGAGCGGTGAACGCCAGCCAGAGGAAGAAGGGCGAATCGGTCGCTTCCTTGCTCTTGAGGAACGCGATGGCATCCTCGGCGAACAGCTCCTGGGTCAGCCCCTTGGCCTTGGTCAGCTCGCGGGACTTGCCGTGCGCGAGCGGCGGGGCCGTGTACGGCCCACCGCCGCCGGGCATCCAGACCCGAACGTCGGAGAACCCGCAGTTCCACGGCTCGGGCTTCGGGTGCCACTTGCCCACCAGGATGGTGCGATAGCCGGCTTTTTGCAGCAAGCCGGGCAGGGTGGGCAGGCCCTTGAAGCCGTCGGCGTGGTCCACGTCGGGGTGCTGATACTGGTTCGAGTACCAGCGATGCTGATGCGGGGGCAGGCCGGTCAGCAGGGTACACCGGCTCGGCGAACATTGCGACACATGGATGGTTCCCTGGCGGAAATAGCAGCCCTGGGCGGCGAGCTTGTCCAGCTTCGGCGTCTGGACGACCTTGTGGCCGGCCGCGCCCAGCATGTCCCAGCGGTGGTCGTCCGAAATGATGAAGACGAAATTGGGCCGATTCTCAGGGTTCGCCCCGCTGACGCCGGCGGGCAGCAGCAACAACGCGGCCAGCGGCAGCAGAACGGCACGGGTTGACGGCACGGCTGGACCTCCTCGATGGGTGGTTTCGCGTCGCGGTTCCTCGATGATGCCAAACACCGAGGAACCTGACGAGCGCTGCTCTTCAGTAAGCAAAGGGCAAAAAAGACGAGTTTGGGCCGCGCGAAATGGAGCAATTGGCCCGAATGGGCCGAGTTGGCGGTGGAATCGTGAAGCCCGATGGCCGAGCAGCGATAAGCGAACGTAACTGGGAGAATGCCCATGACGGAGCAAGAGTGGCTGGCGTGTGGCGAGACGACGCGGATGCTGGCATACCTGCAGGGGAAGGCCAGCGAGCGGAAGCTGCGCTTGTTCGCGGTAGCGTGCTGTCGGAGGGTTTGGCCACTGCTGTCTGACAAGCGTGGACGTCGTGCCGTGGAGGCAAACGAAAAATATGCCGACCAACTGATCGGCACAGGATCCCTTCAAAAGATTGGCTACGAGGCGAAACGAGCTATTCGATCTGCTTCAGGCACAGCAATTTGGGCACATCGGGCGGCATCCCTTGCTATCGATTCTATTGGCTCGTCGCCGACATTGATTGGGTCAGCCATTTTGACGGCCGATGCTGCGAGACTTGCGGCACATGACGCTGGAGCCGAGCCCATCATTCAAGCCCAGTTGATTCGCTGCATTTTCGGCAACCCCTTCCACTCCGCCACAGTCGACCCCAACTGGTTCACTTCGACCGTCACCAGCCTGGCGCAAGGCATTTACGAGGAGCACGCTTTCGACCGCCTGCCAATCTTGGCCGACGCCTTGGAAGACGCCGGCTGCGATAACGCCGACATTCTGAACCACTGCCGTCAACCGGACGAGCACATTCGAGGCTGCTGGGCAGTGGATCTAATCCTGGGAAAGAAATGACTCTGCGACTGACCGCGAGGAGCGCTCATGCCCGATTACGATGCCAGTTTCAAGATCGTCGCCCGCGCTTCGGGCCAGCAACTGGCGCAGCTCGCTGGATTCGACTGCCGGCAGTGGCAACCCGTCGGTGGCGAAGTGCAGGCCACCGAGCGCCTGGCCGACCGCGCCTTTCGAGC
>JAGVLI010001102.1 GCA_020054355.1 Planctomycetales bacterium
CGACCGATCCGCAAACCGTCGCCGGGCGGCGCGGCGGGCCACACCGACCTGCCGTCGCTGATTCAGCAGCTGGTGCGCCAGGGCATCGATTCCTTGCCCGAAGGCACGCTCAAGCAGGAAATCGTCGATGGCATCGAGCGCGAGTTGATCGAGCAGGTGATGCGGCAATGCAAGGGCGTGCAGGTGTCGGCCGCCAAGCGATTAGGCATCAACCGCAACACCCTGCACAAGAAACTCGACGAATACTCCGGAAAGATTCCCCAGGAACCGGAGGCCGCCATTGCCGAGCGCTCGCCTTCGGCGCGCGGCTAAAGCGATTTGAAGTTGAATCTGGTGTTTCATCCAGTGACTTCTGGTCCGTGGGTTACGATTCCAATCGTGACAGACCGTGGAGCTTGTCACGATTGGAATCGTAACCCACGGACCAACCGGGCCGGGCCTCTGGTGTTTCATTTCGCAGACTGCTCGAAACGGTACCGCATGTACCCCCTCTTCCTCGATTTGCGAGACCGGCTGGTCGTCGTGGTCGGCGGTGGTCCCGTCGGCCGACGCAAGTGCGCGAGCCTGCTCGCGGCCGGGGCACGGGTGCGGCTGGTTTGCCTCGAAGCCCGTCCCGCTGCTGAAACCGCTGCCGAACTGGACTGGCTGTGCGAGCCGTTCCGTCCCGACCATCTGGAAAATGCCTGCCTCGCATTCGCCGCCGCCGTACCGGACATTAATCGGGAGGTGGTCGCCGCTGCTCGTCAGCGCGGCCTGTGGGTCAACTGCGCCGACGACCCGGACGCCGGCGATTTTTTCGTCCCCGCCGTGGTGCGGCGAGGCGGCTTCGTCGTCGCCGTTGGCACGCAGGGAGCAGCGCCCGCCCTGGCCCGGCAAGTCCGGCAGCAACTGGAACGGCAGTTCGACGAGGCATTCGGTCAATGGACGGCACTCCTGGCCGAACTGAGGCCAATGGTGCAGGCGGAAATTGACGATCCAGCCAGACGCAGCGCTGCCCTACGGAAGCTAGCGCAGCGCCGCTGGCTGAAGCGGCTGCGCCAGGAAGGCCGGGAGACGGTTCGGTTGGCGATGCTGGCCGAGCTGCGTTCCCTGGAGCGAAGTTCCGATGATCCTGTATAATTCCGGGATGCAGGGTCTCGCAAAGCCGCAAGCGGCGCTTTACGGTATTCCGCCATGCCGCTCGATGGAATTTCGCGCTTCTGTTTCGGTGCCAGTTATGCGGTGGCTCTCCTGATGGAGTTGCTACAGCTGCTACGGCCGCGCACGGCCCAGCGCCTGGTCGGCATCGGGTTCGGCTGCGCGGGCCTGTTTGCCCATTCGATCTACCTCATCGTGCAACGGCCTTCCTTGACCTCGCAGATTGGTTCGCTGCTGTTCCTGACCTGGATCCTCGCGGTCTTTTACCTCTACGGCGCTTTGCATCATCGGGAGCTGACCTGGGGCCTGTTCGTGCTGCCGTTGGTCGTCGGCCTGGTGGTGCTGACGGAACTGTTTCCGCCCGATGCCAGCGAGTGGGGTTCGTGGCTGGCGCCGCTCGACGAGCTGCGCGGCCAGCGCTTCTGGGGACTGCTCCATGCCGCCCTGCTGCTGCTGGCGGCGGTGGGCTGCTGCATCGGTTTCGTGGCCAGCGTCATGTACCTGGTGCAGGCGCATCGGCTGCGCGCCAAGACCTTGCCCGGCGAAGGTCCGCGTCTCTGGAGCCTGGAGCGTATCGAGCAGATGAACCGGCGGGCCGTCAACCTGGCGTTTCCGTTGCTCACCGCCGGCGCGCTGGTGGGCGTGGCCCTGATGCTTCAGCGCGCCGAGCAGCTGCAAGGCTGGACCGATCCGCGCATCCTGGTCACGGCAGCCCTGTGGGCCGTGCTGGCCTTATTGCTCTACCTGCGTTACGCCGGACAGCTTGCCGGCAGACGGCTGGCCCAGCTGACCATCGTCGCCTTCGTGCTGCTGGTCTTCACGCTGGTGTTCGCGCACTCCCTGACCGAACCGGGAGGCGCGCCATGATTCTGCTGGCCGTCGGCTGCAACTTCCGCCACACGCCCATCGAGCTGCGCGAACGGCTGGCGTTCGCCGAGAACCAGCTGCCGCGCGCCCTCGACGAACTCGAAGTCCGCTACGGCTGCGAATCGCTCATCCTCAGCACCTGCAACCGGGTGGAAGTCTACCTGGCTCGGCTCAGCGATCCGCGACCGGCGGGGGCCGATCCTGGGACTGGTGCCTTCGATGCCGAGCTGATTGCGGAATTCCTGGGGGAATGGCACAAGCTGCCGGCTGCGACGATCCTGCCTCATCTTTACGAGCGACGCGAAGGCGACGCGGTGCGGCACCTGTTTCGCGTGGCTGCCAGCCTGGACAGCCTGGTCGTCGGCGAAGGGCAGATCGCCGGACAGGTGAAGCAGGCTTACGACCTGGCCCAGCAGCAGGGCAGCGTCGGCGTCATCCTGCACGCGCTCTTCCAGCATGCCCGGATCGTCGCCAAGCGCGTGCGCACCGAGACCGGCATCGCTCACGGGCATGTGTCGATCTCCAGCGCGGCGGTCGATTATGTCCAGCAGGTCTTCGAGCATTTCGACGACAAGACCATCCTGGTCATCGGCGCGGGCAAGATGGGTGAATTGACGCTCAAGCATCTGAAGGAACTGAAGCCGCGCGCCATACTCGTTACCAACCGCAGTTTCGATAAAGCCGTGGCCGTCGCGCGGGGTTGCGGTGGACAAGCGTTGCCCTGGGAGCAGCTCGACGACGCCCTGGCCCAGTCGCATATCGTGCTGAGTACCACGGGCGCGCCGGAAGTGATCGTCACCGAGGCCCGCTGGCGGAAGGTGCAGGCGAAGCGCACGAAAGGCCCCGTGGTCATCCTCGACATTGCCGTGCCGCGCGATTTCGATCCAGCCATCCACGACGGCGAAAGCACCTGCCTGTTCAACATCGACGACTTGCAGCGCATCAAGGAAAAGACCCTGCAACAACGGCAGAAGCACATCGCGCCGGCGGAAGCGATTATCGAGCACGAAGCCAAGCGGTTCCTCAAGGACTGGCAGCGGCGGCGCATCGGCCCGGTGATTGCCCGGCTGGAGCAGGAATACGAGGCCAAGCGCCTGGTGATCGTCCGGCAGCTGATGGCGCGGCTGAACGGCGCCACCAGCGAGGCCGACCGCAAGGAGATCGAAGGGGCGTTTCGGCTCTATAAGAACCAGCTGCTGCACGTGCCGATCAGCGCGCTGAACGAGGATGCGGCCGAGGGCGGCGGTTCGGGGCTGGTGGAGGCGTTGCGGAAGCTGTTTCGGCTGCACGATTGAGCGGTGTTTTGGCGAGCGGCGGGCGTCAGCCCGCTGTTGGCACGGCCAGCGAACGGCGCTGTCAACAGCGGGCTGACGCCCG
>JAGVLI010000069.1 GCA_020054355.1 Planctomycetales bacterium
CCCGCGCCGCGAGCAGCCTCGACGCTCGACAAGACCCTGGTCCTCACCGGCCCCATTGGGCCGAGGTTGGGCAAGGATCGAATGGCAACGGGCAAGCGCCGCCGCTTGCTCTGGCTGCCAATCGTTGCAGGCGCCTGCTTGCTGGCCTTGAGCTTCACCGTGTTGCTGCTCACGTCAGGCAGCCAGCCGCGCGACACCTCGGGCGGCAACGCAGCGATTCAGAAGCCCTACGCCTTCACGCCGCGGACCCTGCTGCCGGGCACGGTTCGGACGATGGTCAGTGGCCAGGCCGTGCCTGTGCCGGCGGTCGATCCACACCGCGTCGTCATCCTGGCGCAGAGCAGCGGGGGTTGGCGCTACCTGCCCGCCGCCGAGGCGGCCACGGTCGGCCGTCATGCCACCGCTCCGGACTACGACGATGCCAAATGGCCGGTCGGGAAAGCCCCGCTGGGCTACGGCGAGAAGGAGATCGACAAGCGGGGCGGCACCATTGTAGAGCAGCGTGACGTGTCCTACGTCTTCCGCCGCAGCTTCGAGCTGGCGGCGGATATGCTGCAGCGTCCGCAGGCCAGCTTTCGCCTCCATGTGGCCAGCGACGATTCCGCGACCGTCTATCTCAATGGCGAACTGGTGGACGACGATCCGTCGCGCGGCCACGAATATCGTTATTGGAACCGGGTCGTCGAGGTGCCCGCCAAGTTGTTCCGGCCAGGGCGCAACGTGCTGGCCGCGCTGGTGAAAAACTCCAAAGGCAGCTCGGACATCTACTGGGACGCCGAGATCGCGCTCGAGAACACTCCGTTCCCGCCGGCCAAGTAGCAACCCCGGCCTCCCGCTCGATTCATCTTGCCCGCCTTTCCCCAATCTGCTAGAGATACCACGGGTTTTGCACCCAGTTCGCCGAGGTCGGCACTCCTCCGCCAGTGCCTGGCAACTCATCCTCCGCCCTTCGGGAAGCTATCGAGGACGACGATGATTCCGATCGATTTCACCGGCAAGGTCGCCCTGGTGACAGGCGTCACCGATTGGGACAGCTTCGCCTGGCACATTGCCAAGGCGCTCAACGCCGCCGGGGCGAAGATCGTGCTGTCCAGCCATCCGCGCGTCGTCGGCATCGTCCAGACGATCCTCGACCGCGACATGGATGCCGAGAAGCGCGTACTGCCCTACGGCGCGGGTTCCCTCAAGGTCGAAAAGCTGCTGGCGTGCGACGTGAGTTTCGACACCATGGACGACGTGGACGAAAAGACACGCAGCGACAAGCGCTACGCCAAGCACGGCGACTATTCGATCAAGGGCATGATCGACGCCGTGGGCAAGGAATTCGGCGGCATCGATTTCATCATTCACAGCGTCGCGTTCAGCCCGGAAATCAAGAACGCTGCCGTGGATACCAGCCGGGGGGCCTACATGACGGCCCTGAGCATCAGCGCATACTCGCTGACCGGCTTGCTGCGGGCGGCGCGGCCCTACATGGAAAATCGGCCGGATGGCGCCTCGGCGGTTGGCCTGACCTACCTGGGCGGCGAGCGCGTGGTGCCGCACTACGGCGGCGGCATGTCCACCGCCAAGGCCGCCTTGCAGATCGACGCCAAGCAACTGGCCAGCAACCTGGGGCCGAAGAATATCCGCGTCAACCTGATCTCGGCCGGACCGTATGCGTCTCGTGCAGCGGCGGCCATCGCCGACATCGAGAAGATGAAGGAATACGCCGCAGCGCGTGCGCCTTTGCAGCGTTCGATCAAGGCCGAGGAAGTGGCCAACGCCACGGTGTTCCTGTGCAGCCCGCTGGCCTCGGCCGTGACCGGGCAAATCCTCTACGTCGATTGCGGCTACAACACCATGGGCGTGTAAGACAACGCGCCGCTTGCGGCTTCGCGAGGACCACGCCGTGTCCGCTGTCTTCGCTCAGACCGACCGCGAACTCTGGCTGCTGACCGCGCGAGACGGTGAGCAGGTCGGGGGCCTGATCACCACCTGCGTCGCGCAGGCTTCCATCGTCCCGGAACTGCCACGGGTGCTAGTCGGCATTGCCCGACACCATCGGACCTGGGAACTGATGACGGCTGCGGGCGCCTTCGCGTTGCACCTGCTCGCGGAAGCGCAACTCGACTGGGTCTGGCGCTTCGGCTTGCAGTCCGGCCGCGACCTGGACAAGTTTTTTCGCTTGAGCTGGACCCTATCGCCGCATGGCACTCCGATACTCGCTGGCGCGGCGGGTTGGCTCGATTGCCGGATCGAAACCGCCTGGGATGCCGGCGACCGCACTGTGTTCCTGGCCGAAATAGTCGCGGAAGCCTGCCTGATGCCTGGCCGCGTGCTCACGATGAACCGGGTCTTGCAATTGGCCCCGCAGGACATTCTGCAACGGTTGAAAGTCTGCCGGTTACAGGATGCCGCGACCGAAGCAGCGATGATTGCGCAGTGGCGACAAACCCGATCCGGCGCATGACTGCCGAGAGGCCGGCGAACTTGTCATGTCTCCCGACCTGCCCGCGATTCTCGGTGGCAGCCCGCTCCGTCCCAGCGGTCCCCCCATTTGGCCGATTCCCGATGACGATGTTCTGCACGCCCTGGCAACCGCCTACCGCGACGGCTCTTGGGGGCAATACCAAGGTCATCACGTCGAGGAATTGACCCGCCGGCTCGCCGAGTATCACCAAGCCGAATTCGTCCTGACCTGTGGCAGCGGGACGTTCGCCGTGGAACTTGCCTTGCGAGCGTTGCAAGTCGGGCCGGGCGATGAGGTCATCCTCGCCGCTTACGACTATCCAGGGAATTTCCTCAATATCCATACGGTCGGCGCGCTGCCGGTGTTGGTGGATATTGATGCGGACAACTGGAACCTCGACCCACGGCAGTTTTCCGCAGCCATCAGTCCAACCACGAAGGCGCTGATCGTCTCGCACCTGCACGGCGGCCTGGTGCCGATGGCGGAAGTGATGGACATCGCCCGACAGCATCGGTTCGCGGTCATCGAGGATGCTTGCCAGCAGCCGGGAGCCTTGGTCCAGGGAAAGCGGGCGGGCACCTGGGGCGACGTGGGCATCCTCAGCTTCGGCGGTTCCAAGCTGCTGACGGCGGGGCGGGGCGGGGCGCTGCTCACCCGTCGCGCCGACGTTCATCAGCGTGCTCGCCTGTGGCAGCAGCGCGGCAATGTCGTCAACCCGCTTTCGGAATTGCAGGCCGCCGTGCTGCTGCCGCAATTGCGCAAGCTCGACGAACGCAACGCGCAACGTGCAGTTGCCGCTCGCCGGCTTTGCGGTCTTGTCGGCGCGATCCCCGGCATCCATCCCTTGCAAAACGAAATCTCCGACAGCGCTCCCGGCTACTACAAACTCGGCCTGCAATTCGACGCCGCCAGGTTCGGCTTGCCGCGCGACCGCTTCGCCGCCGCCATGCGGGCCGAGGGCATCGCCCTGGATGAAGGCTTCCGGGCGCTGCACGTCGGCCGTTCGCCCAATCGCTATCGGCGTGGGACCGAGTTGCTCGAAGCTCAGCAGGCCCATGAGGGCTGCCTGGTGCTGCATCATCCGGTGCTGCTCGGGACCGAGGCGGAGGTCGAGCAGGTGGCGGAAGGAATACGAAAGGTGCATGGGTTCGCGGATCAATTGCGGGGGGTAACCCGCGAATCAATAACCTGATTCCTGCGGTCACCTCGACAGCTTGACTGGCTGAGCTTTTCCCAGCAGAATACCAGAATGAAGATCAAAGAAGATGCGTTGATCGCTGCCGAAACGGCCGAAGCCCAGGCTGTCATTGAACACGCCATGACCGGCAAGCCCCTCGATCCAGAGATCGCCCGCCGGGTCCGCGAGCGCTCCCAACGCGCCACCGAGCAACTGCGGAAGCGATTTGGAACGCTCAACATCGCGGTTGACCTGATCCGAGAAGTCCGCTCCCAGGAATGATCTACGTTCTCGATGCCAATGTGGGCCTGAAGTGGGTGTTGCCGGAGGCCGATTCGGACAAAGCTCTTCAATTGCGCGCCGACTTTCAGGCCGGCGTTCACGAACTCCACGCGCCAGATGTCTTTCCCGTCGAAGTCGCCTGAAGCGGCAGAATCTCCAGGCGGCACGGTGAGGGAAGTGTGGAAGATCCATGTTCGAGGAGGCCGGCCGCCTGGGATCGACAAGTCGTGAAATTGCACTGGCCACGAGTCGCGGCCGACGCATACCCAATTCCGTCGAGCCTGGTCCCTCCCCGCAAAGCCGGTCCAAATACGAGTTATTGATCAAACGGCATGGTCGGCAATGGGTAGAGCGAAAACCACCTTCAGGTGGGTATAATTGCGCTGGCATGGTGTGGGCCAGCCGACGAACCTCGGTGCTTGAGCCAGTAGTTTGGCAACAAATCCTGGCCGATGATGGTTACCGAATGGTTCTCGATCGGGAGATCATCCATCCCGGCGATCTTGCCCTTTACGTGGACCTTGAGAATGAAGACGAAATCCTCCATGTTGGCCGAGTTTACCTGGTGCAGGAAGGGCTTGCACCCGGAGCGCGCCCTATTCCGTGGGTGTTGAGCAAATGGGACTCCACTTCGGGCGAGTGCATGCACCAGTGTTACGACGTGTTCTATTTCAAGGTCTTTGCCGCTATTGAGGTTCGGTTTTTCACGGACCGACCGGCAGCGGGAGTCTCGCTATGACCAGTCCATTGCTGGAACGCTTGAAATCCGATGAGTTTCAGGTTCCCCTGGCCTTCATCGCGACTGCCCCAGCGCTGCGCCGCGCTCTGCGTCGCCGACAAGAAGTACAGGAGATCGTTGCAGCACTTACGGCCAAGGTGATCGCAGAGGAGTCGCTTCGGGAATTTACGAACGGTCTGTTGCGCGATCTCAAGCCAGGAGAGAAATTCCCCCACGAACTGGCCGTCTCCGCGCTGGCAGTTGCCCTGGAAGGACGGCCAACGGCTTTCGCCGATGAATTTCTGCACGACCTAGCCAACCTTCATCTGGCCGAGATGAGTATGAGCATTCGGGTTGCTCGCGAGTGCCTGGGGCAACACGAGCCCCTGGCCGTACGGCAACCCGAGAGGCCCAATGCCCATAGCCAGAACGCACATGCGGAATTAGAAAAAGCCGAACCACCACCTTGAATCTGTTCGAGGCCATGCTTCCGGGCCGGCTTTTTGCTTGAACCTGCCCGCCCATCCCCTCTATCCTGATGGAACTGCCGACCTGCTTCTCCCTCCAGGTGCCTCCTCGATGAATGCCGCGAACTCCTTGCAGGAACGTGGATTTCGTTTCCTTCGCCGGACGGCGGGCGGGCTGCTCTGCCTCGGCTTCGTCTCCTCGCTGGTCCTGGCGCAGCCCAAGGCCGGCGACAAGGCGGTCGATCCCGATCATGCCGCGAAGATGGTCAAAGGACTGGAGATCTTCAAGAAGCACGTCAAGCCCGTGCTGGTGCAGAGTTGCCTGAAGTGCCACGGCGGCCGCGAGGACGTCGAAGGCGAGTTCGACCTGGCCGACCGTGCCGGTCTGCTGAAAGGCGGACCGGCGGGACCGGCGGTGATCGTCGGCAAGGGCAAGGACAGCTTGCTCTACAAACTCGTCACGCACCAGCGCGAGCCGCACATGCCGCACAACCGCGCCAAGCTGCCCGCCGAGGCTATTGCGCACATCGCTTCCTGGATCGATAACGGCGCTCCTTACGACGATCCGCTCGTCGCCGGCAAGGCCAAGGACGCCTGGACGAAAAAGCAAGTTGCGGACGACGCCCGGCGGTTTTGGTCGTTCCAACCGCTGAAGCGCGTCCATCCGCCCGCGGTGGGCGGGGCCTGGGTGAAGAACCCCATCGACCAATTCATCTTCGCCAAGCTGCAAACGGCCGGTCTAACGCCCAACGCGGCTGCGAGCAAACGCCAACTCATTCGCCGAGCCTACTTCGATCTGATCGGCCTGCCACCCCCGCCTGAGGAGGTCGAAGCCTTCGTCAAGGATCCCGCGCCGGACGCTTACGACCAGCTGCTGGACCGCTTGCTGGCCAGCAAGCACCACGGCGAGCGCTGGGCACGGCACTGGCTCGACCTGGCCCGCTTCGCCGAAAGCCACGGCTTCGAGCACGACACCGACCGGCCCACGGCGTTTCATTACCGCGATTTCGTCATCGAGGCGCTCAATACCGACTTGCCCTACGACACCTTCGTCAAATGGCAGATCGCCGGCGACGAGTACGCGCCCGACAATCCGTTAGCCCTCAAGGCGACTGGTTTCCTGGCGGCCGGCGTCCACAGCACGCAGATCACCAAGAACGAGGTCGAGAAGCACCGCTACGACGAACTCGACGACATGGTGGCCACGCTGACCACTACCATGCTTGGCTTGACGGTCGGCTGCGCCCGCTGCCACGACCACAAGTTCGATCCGATTCCGCAGCGGGACTACTATCGCCTGGCCGCGACCTTCACCACCACGATTCGCAGCGAGGTCGAGGTCAAGCCGCTGCCGGACGATTTCGTCAAGACCCGAGCCGCCTTCGACCAGGAGCATGCAAGCTTCGTCGAGACCCTGAAAAAATTCGAGGACGATCAGCTGCCGGTGCGCTTGATCGAATGGGAGAAGTCGCCCGCGGCACAGAAGGAGAAGGTGCCGCAGAATATCGCCATCATCCTGAAGCTGCCGGCCGATCAGCGCAACAAGGAACAAGCGGCGGAAGTGGCCAAGTGGTACCGCACCATTGATCCGGAATGGAAGAAGCTCAATCAGAAGGTGCAGGACCACGCCAAGAAAGCGCCGCAGCCGCCGAAGATGATGATCTCCAGCGAAGGCTTGCCGGCGGTGCGCCTGCACACGCAGGGAGCCGATTTTCTCAACGAAACGCACTTCCTGCGCCGCGGCGATGTGAACCAGAAAGACGGCCTCGCGGCACCGGGTTTCCTGCAAGCCCTGCTGCCCGCCGCCGACGCGGAAAAGCGCTGGCAGGCTTCGCCGCCGGCTGGCTGGCGGACTTCCTATCGCCGCCGCGCGCTCGCCGAGTGGATCACGGATACCGAATCCGGTGCGGGCCGGCTGCTGGCGCGGGTGATCGTCAACCGACTCTGGCAGCATCACCTGGGGCGCGGCATCGTCGCCACGCCGAGCGATTTCGGCAATCGGGGCGAAGCCCCGACCCATCCGGAGCTGCTGGACTGGCTGGCGACGGAACTCATCAAGAACGGCTGGCG
>JAGVLI010000615.1 GCA_020054355.1 Planctomycetales bacterium
CTCAACGGGCCGAGGCAGTCACGCTGGCGGCGCCGCTGGCGATCCCGTTGCCTCCAAGCACCAGCGTCGGCAAACGGCGCTGGTTGTTCGCAGCCGGTTTCGCCGGCACGATTTTGCTGCTGGTCGTCCTGGCGCTTGCCCTGAGCAAAGCCGTTCCACACGGCACCCAGCCCCAGGGACCGCAGTCGAAGATTCCGCCAGAGGATCGCTACGACTGGCAGCCTGAAGGACTGGTCCAGGTCCTGGGCGAGCATCGGCTGCGGCACGTTGGCTCCATCACGAACATGGTCCTGCGCTCGGACGGCTCGCTGGCGGCCACCGTCGGCTCGGAGAACTTCATCCGTCTGACCGACCCGGAGACGATGCGCGAGCGGCGCACCCTCAACGGGCACACGCAGCCGATCTACTCGCTGTCATTCTCGCGCGACGGGCGGCGGTTGGCTTCCGCTGGAGTCGAAAAGAGTGTCCGTTTGTGGGACGTGGACAGCGGCAAAGAATTGCAGAAATGCGATGGCCACACGGATGGCATCCATTGCGTGGCCCTGTCGCCCGATGGCCGCCTGATCCTCAGCGGCGGCATCGACAAGACCGTCCGGCTCTGGGACGCGGCCACCGGCAAGGAGCTGCGCCAGTTGAGCGGGAATCCCACTCAGGTCTTCTGCGTGGCGTTTTCTCCCGATGGCCGTCATGCCGTCACCAGCGCGGACGGTCTGGAAGCGAAGGTCAATGCGAGCGAGAGCCTCCTGCGCCTCTGGGATGTCGCGAGCGGCAAGGAAGCGCGCCGCTATGCCATGTACAGCGGACGCACCAGTCAAATCGCGTTTTCCCCGGACGGCCGACAATTCGTCACCAGTGGCAGTTCAAGCTTGACGATCTGGGACACGGACTCGGCACTACCGGCAAGGAAATTGCAAACCCACCCGTTCAATTCCGCGGTGTTCTCGCCGAACGGCCGTTACGTCTTGAGCCACACGGGCGCTCCGCCCCTACAGCTTGGCTACTGGGAAGCGGACACCGGCCGCGAGCTGCGCAACTTTCCGGCCGGCGCTTCGCGGGCGGCATTCATGCCGGACGGGCGGCGTGCCCTGTTCTCCAGCGGCAACACTTTGCGGATGTGGGATGCCGAGAACAATATCGAACTGCGTCCGCCCCTGGGGAGCACGAGTCCGGTCACCAGCATCGCCTTTGCCAAGGACGGCCGCTCGTTGCTGGCCGCCGGCGAGGATGCCATCCTGCGGCTCTGGGACCGGATCGACACTTCCGCGACCCTGCGCCATTCGTTGCGCCTGGGCGGACATCCCACCTACATTGCGGATATTTCGCCCGACGGCCGCTACGCGGTGGCTCGCGGACTCAATGTTCTGCAAATGTGGAACCTGGAAACCGGCCAGGAACTGCGGAACCAAATGATCAACGTCCACAGTCCGGTCTTTTCGCCGAACAGCCAGCAGGTGCTTTATGGGACAGGCGACAAGTTGCTGCGTCTCTGCGACGTGCAAAGCGGTAAGGTGGTGCAGGAATTCAAGGGGTGCCAGGAAGTCCCGCACCAAGTCGGCTTTCTGCTGAATGGCCGCCAGGTCTTCGCGCTTGGCCCGGATGGCTTGCGTCTCTGGGAACTGGAAGGCAGCAAGGAAATACGCGTCTGGAGGCGCGCGGCCCAGCGGGTGGTCTTCTCGGTGGACGGCCGGGTGGCGTATACGGGCGGCAGCGATGGCACGGTCAGCCGCTGGGAACTCGGCGAATCCGAACCGAAGGCGCAAACCTACTTCAAATACCACACCGCCAGCGTCAATTCGCTTACCTTGACGCCCGACGGCCGATTCCTGGCTTCGTCCGGCGGCGATGGCCGCGTCGTAATCTGGGAAGCCGCCACGGGGAAAAAGCTGAGGGAATGGCTGCAACCCGGCGGCCTCTCCAGCGTGCTCTTCGCGCCCGATGGCCTGCACCTGGCGACCGCCAATGGCAACACCACCGTCTACATCATCCGACTCGATTTCCCGCCAGCCAAGGCCAGTCCGTGAAGCGGGGAAGTGAAAGGGGCGGGGCCAAGCCCCGCCCCCAGATACAGCGACTGGACTGCTCCCCCCGCTCACGCAGGAGGCTCGCCCGGACTACTCCCCCCGCTCACGAAGGAGGCTCGCCCGGACTACTCCCCCCGCTCACGCAGGAGGCTCGCCCGGACTTCAAAGCGACTACTTGATGAACAGCATTTCGCGATACGAAGGCAGCGGCCAGAGATCGTCGGCCACGATGCCTTCCAGCTTGTCGCCGAGCGCCCGGACGTGATTCATGGCCGGGAGGACATGGTCGCGATAGTACTTGGCGTGGTCGTAGGGCGTGCCATTGGCATGATGGTGGCCCAGCGCCTTGTCCAGTTCGCCGATCCCCTTCTGGAACTCGGAGATCGTCACCGTCAGCGACTTGAGCAACTCGGCCTGGGCACTGTTGTCCACGCCGGCGGCCTTCGTGGCGTTGACGGCGGCGGCCACTTCGCCCTGGTAGCGCAGCGCCGCAGGCAGAATTTGCGTCCGGCCGATCATACTCGTCAGCTGGCCCTCGATGTTGACCGTCTTGACGTAGTTCTCGCTCAGGATCAAGTAGCGGCTCTGCAGCTCGCGCTCGCTGTAGACCTTGTACTTGGAGAACAGCTCGATCGAATCCTTGCGGATGATGACCGGCAGTGAATCCACGGTGTTCTTCAGGTTCGGCAGGCCGCGCTTCTCGGCTTCCTTGTGCCATTCCTCGGTGTAGTTGTCGCCGTTGAACAGGACCTTCTTGCTCTCCTTGATGAGGCCGGGCAGGAGGTCCTGGATGGCCTTGTTGAGGTCCTTGCCGCCCTTGACGGCTGCTTCCAGGTTCGTGGCGATGAAGTCGAGCGATTCGGCCACGATGGTGTTCAGCACGGTATTCGGCCCGGACACCGACTGCGAGCCGCCGACGGCGCGGAACTCGAACTTGTTGCCGGTGAAGGCGAACGGGCTGGTGCGGTTGCGGTCGCCGGCGTCGCGCGGCAGCTTGGGCAGCACCGAGACGCCGATCTCCATGAAACCGCCCTGCTTGGTCGACTTGGCAGCGCCCTTCTCCAGCTGGTCGATCACGTCTTGCAGCTGGTCGCCCAGGAAGACCGAGATGATGGCCGGCGGCGCCTCGTTGGCGCCCAGGCGGTGATCGTTGTGGGCGCCGCTGACGGCGACGCGGAGCAGTTCCGGATACTTGGCGACGGCCCGGATGACGGCCACGCAGAAGACCAGAAACTGGGCGTTGTCGTGGGGCGTATCGCCGGGGTTCAGCAGGTTCTCGCCCGTGTCGGTGGACATCGACCAGTTGTTGTGCTTGCCCGAACCGTTGATGCCGGCGAAGGGCTTCTCGTGCAGCAAGCAGGCCAGACCGTACTTGTCGGCCGTCCGCCGCAGCAGGTCCATCGTCAGCATCTGATGGTCGGTCGCCAGGTTCGAGTCCTCGAAGATCGGCGCGATCTCGTACTGGCTGGGGGCCACTTCGTTGTGTCGGGTCTTGACCGGCACGCCTAGCTTGAACAACTCCGCCTCGGTATCGGCCATGCAGGCCAGCACGCGCTCGGGAATGGTGCCGAAATACTGGTCTTCCAGTTCCTGGCCCTTGGGCGGCTTACAGCCGAACAGGGTCCGGCCCGCGTTAATCAGGTCGGGCCGCGCGTAGTAGAAGTTCTTGTCGATCAGGAAGTATTCCTGCTCCGGGCCGACGGTGGTGAAGACCTTCTTGGCCTCGGTGTTGCCGAACAGTGACAGGATGCGCATCGCCTGCTTGGACAGGGCTTCCATCGAGCGCAGCAGCGGCGTCTTCTTATCGAGGGCCTCGCCGGTCCAGCTGATGAAACAGGTCGGGATCACCAGCGTGGCGCCGTTGGGGCCTTCCAGGATGAAGGCGGGGCTGGTTGGGTCCCAGGCGGTGTAGCCGCGCGCCTCGAAGGTCGCCCGGATGCCGCCGGACGGGAAGGAACTGGCATCGGGTTCGCCGCGCACCAGTTCCTTGCCGGAAAACTCGGTGATGGCCTTGCCGGAGCTGGTCGGTTGCAGGAAGGTGTCGTGCTTCTCGGCAGTCAGCCCGGTCATGGGCTGGAACATGTGGGTGAAGTGGGTAGCGCCCTTCTCCATCGCCCAGTCTTTCATGGCCGTGGAGACGGCGTCGGCGATGGACGGGTCGAGCGGCGCCCCTTGCTTGATCGTCTTCTGCAGGGCCTTGAACACCGGCTTCGGCAGCAGTTGATGCTGGACCTCTTCGTTGAAGACGTTGCTGCCGAACAGGTCCTTGAGGTGCGTTTTCTTGAAGTCAACCCGGTTGAGATTGTGCTTGGCGGAGGCAATCGCCTGAATCGCCTGATGACGAAGGTTCACGAGCCAGTTCTCCGGTGGGTGGAAGAGCGTCGCCTCGATGCGCAGGCTCAGCCACGGCCCTTGGCGGTGGACACTTGGATCCCGAGGGCCAGCACCGCTTACGTCCGGCCCCCGGAGTGGAGAGGTTTCTCCTGATATATGAAGAAGGACCGGCTCCGGCCAGAGTCAACTCGGGCAGTGAAATATCGGCAACCTTGGATGAATTGCGGCAGCTTTTGGACCGGCACGCGCCTTGCAGTGGTAGCTGCCATCGCTCATTTAATGGAGGCCGAACATGGGACACAACCGCGCGGGAGACAACGTCAAGGCCCGCAAACGTCAGCATCGCCGGGAAGAAAGGCGGCTCGCCAAGGTGGCTGCGCTTCAGGAACAACAGCAGCAAGAACCGCCGGCGGAAGGCTTGGCCAGCAAAGCGAAGCACCTGGCCCAGGATGTCGTGGGGGCCGTGGGCGGGCTGATGAGAAAAATGGTCGATAAGGTCACTGGCAAAGGCAGCGATCAGCCACATTGATGGCGGTTTGCTTGGTAGTGCCGCATGCAGGCGGCACTACCAACCAAGATTACGCACTTCGCTGCGCAACGGCCGGCGACCCGGCCCAAGTGCGCCTCAGCGCGAGCGGAAAAAGACGATGCCCAGAGGCGGTAAAGTGATCTC
Organism: Planctomycetales bacterium; assembly: GCA_020054355.1. Classification (GTDB taxonomy): domain Bacteria; phylum Planctomycetota; class Planctomycetia; order Gemmatales; family Gemmataceae; genus JAGVLI01. The sequence continues at coordinate 5,029 of JAGVLI010000615.1, forward strand.
CAGGGAATGCGACCTGCCATGCCACGGGATCGCCTGGGCCTCTTGACCGCCAAAGTTGCCCTGGTTGCAACCCCAGTACGCCGGCGCGTCGCTGTTGAGCA
>JAGVLI010000532.1 GCA_020054355.1 Planctomycetales bacterium
GATGGCCGCGCCCGCCCGACGGGCCTGGGCGGACAGTATGCCTTCCTTCCCGCACGCGGGCGCGCTGAGATTCGGGCGACGCTGGCGGGTCCAGGTTGTGTGATCGAGAACCACGGAGGAGGTCCGGTCCTGACTCGGTCGCGCGCCGGGGATGAAAGGGAACCGATCAACCTCCATTTTGATGCCCAGGGAGAGTTTGAGATTGCCCAGGTCACCGCGTTCTACTGGACCAGCCTGGCCCGGGAGTTCACGAAGGACCTCTTGCTGCCGTCGCATCTCTGGCAACTCACCACTCGGGTCAGCCTGGACGCCAATTGCAATGCGGCATTCAACTCCGCCGACATATCCATCAACTTTTTCCGCTCCGGCAACGGTTGCCTGAACACCGCGACGCCTGACGTGGTGCTGCACGAGTACGGCCATGCCGTCGATTTCGTCCACGGCGGCATCCTGGACGTTGCCTACAGCGAGGGCTTTGGCGATGCACTCGTCATTCTCATTACCCGCCAACCTTTGATCGGTCGCGATCTGGAAGGACCAGGGACCGCCTTTCGGGATGCAAGAAGAATCGTGACGTATCCTCCCGCCGATCCGGAGCCTCATGTCGCCGCCCCGATTTATGCGGGATTTGTCTGGGAACTCGTACAGCAACTTGAAAAGCACACGAAGCTGCATCCGGAGGAAGACGCCTTTGAAATTGCGCGGCGGCTGATCCTCGCCGCCGATGCGATGAACCCAAAGGACATTCCCGATGCCGTGTGGCTTGCGTTTCTGGCCGATGACGATGATGGGGATTTGACGAACGGGTCGCCGCACTTCGCCCAGCTCGCAGCCGCGGCCGACTCGCGCAAGCTTCCCCGGCCGCCCGACCCGATTCGTAGCGCTGAGCCCAGGCATGGCTATGTCGGCACTTACGGGAGCCATCATTTGTCCGTCCATGCCGGCACAGCTCTCTACGCCTGGAACGGAACGCGCGTGCTGGCCACTTTGAAGCTGGAAAAGGCGGACGAGGACTTCTGGTACTACTGCGAGGAAGAACGCGCCGGATACCGCTGGGCATTCGCCCGGCGACCGAACAGTTGCGGGCATTATTCCATTTGGTTCTTACCCGGCGAACGTAACGGGAAATGGGTCTTGTTCCATCTGGCTCGACGGCTCGACCCAGTTCCAGCGGATTGTCCACCGAAGGTATGAGGCGCGAGGGGAAATGGCATCGTCGTTCCCATGCTCGAAGTGACATCAAGGCCGGCCAAGGACATCAATTCTGCCCTCCGGCGGCATAGCATTTGCGATCACCTTTCTCAAGGTGGCAGGCCTCCAAAATCTTGAATTGCTTCATGCGGTGGAGGGATGGTTATGCGCATAACAACCAGTTCCTGCCTTGGAGTGCTTGCCCTTGCAGTGCTTGCCGCACTGCTGACGGTGGGTATGGCCCAACAGCCGCATGAGCATGGCACGGGCAAAACGCCGCCAACACCAGAGATGGGCCGTGCCCTGGAAGAGTTGCCGAGGATTCCGACTCCCGACCCCAAGGCGGCCCAAGTGCCGCCGGGTTACCGTGTCGAGATTGTGCTCGCTCAGCTCACCTACCCGACCAGCATCGAATTCGACGCCATGGGCGCGATCTACGTCGCTGAAGGCGGCTATATTTACGGCAATGACGTGGCGCTGGCGCGCATCCTTCGGATTTCATCGAAGGGGGAAACTGAGACGGTAGCCGAGCATCTGAACGGCCCGATCACTGACTTGCTCTGGCACGACAAACGCCTTTACATTTCCCACCGGGGCAAGATTTCCGTTCTGGAGGCCGGGGCCGTGCGCGACTTGGTGACCGGCCTGCCGAGCCTGGGTGATCATCACAACAACCAGCTTACTGTTGGCCCTGATGGCAAGATTTATTTCGGCCAGGGCACGGCCACCAACTCCGGCGTCGTCGGCCTGGACAGCTTCAAGATGGGCTGGCTGGCCAAGTACCCCGAAGTTCACGACATCCCCGCCAAGGACATCCGGCTTCATCCCCAAGCCTTTGAGACGCCCGACTTCCTGACCCTGTTGGCCGACAAGAAGGAGAATGGCGCCAAGGGAAAGGGACACGAAGGGCACGACATGAAGGCCAAAGGTCAGGAGAAGGACAAGGGCCACGAGGGGCACGGTGAGAAGAAGGACGCGGAGAAAGGCAAGGGCGAGGGATACGAAGGCCATAGCAAGAAGGAGGCGGAAAAGGGGAAGGAGCACGAAGGACATGGGAACAGTAATGAGCCGGTGAAGGACAAGTACGACGCAGGCGAAGACCAAAGGGGCAAGGGCCAACCGCAGGAGCAGGGCCACAAAGGACACGGCGGGAGCAAGGACGGCGGCAGCGAAGAGCAAGGCCATGAGGGCCCCGTAACGAACGCGCGGGAAGGGACAGGGACCAAGGGACCGGCGCCAGAAGGCAACGAACTTGCAGCGTGGTTCGCACCTTGGGAGCTTCACCCGATGCTCAACCACTTCCCGATCGCGTTCCTCCTCGGTGCCGTGGTCCTGGACCTCTTCGCCTGGTGGCGGCGCCAGCTGGTCCTGGCACAAGTGGCCACCGGACTGCTCATCGCCGGAGTGCTGCTGGGAGTGCTTGCAGCCTTGGCCGGGCTGCTGGCGTTTTTCACGGTGCGGGCGCACACCGACGAGGCCCACGCTCTGATGTATTGGCACCTCGGCGCGCAGTCGGTCTCCCTGGTCTTGTTCGGCTTGGCCGCGCTGCTGCGCTGGGGCAACTGGACATTGCCGCCGACCTTCGGGGCACGCCTGACTGGTTTGATCGGTGCTTTGACCCTTACGGTCGGGTCCGCTCTGGGCGGCTATATCGTCTACCACGGCGGTGCCGGCATCGAGCCCAATCTTTTGGCTCTCGACTTGCGCCAAGGTCATGGGCACGGCGCTGGTTCCGCTGAACAGCCGGACGGAGACGAGCGGCCACGAGGGCATGAATCACAATGGACAAGCCAACAAAGCAAAGGATCGAGCAGGGTACGCCATGAAGGGCAATGGGCTAATGAAGGACATGAAACACGGCGCGGCCGGGGAGAAAGCCCAGGAGCCGATGAAGGACATGAAACACGGCGCGGCCGGGGAGAAAGCCCAGGAGCCGATGAAGGACATGAAACACGGCGCGGCCGGGGAGAAGAAAACGTTCGCCTTCCAGCCGTTCGGAAAAACTCCCCCGGACGACGGGGCGGTGCGCGGCACCGTGAAGGCCAGCGGCACGATCCTGCGTATGAACCCGGACGGCTCCGACCTGGAGGTATACGCCTGGGGCTTACGGAACCCCTTCGGCCTGGCCTGGGGGCCAGACGGCAAACTCTATGCGTCCGACAACGGCTACGACGAGCGCGGCAGCCGTCCGATTGCCCATGCTCCCGACTGCCTATGGGTCATCAAGCAAGGAGCCTGGTACGGCTTCCCGGACTACGCGGGTGGCGTTCCCGTGACAGACGCACGCTTCCAGCCGAAACACGGCCCTGCCCCCAATTTCCTGATGCGGGACCACCCCCCCGTCGAGAAACCGCTGCTCGCCCTGCCCAACCACGTCGGGGCAGCCAAAATTGACTTCGGCCGCAGAGGCTTTGGCTTCGCGGGACACCTGTTCCTGGCGCTGGCGGGCGACATGAACCCCATCACCGGCGCGCACGAGAAGCGCTCTGGCTTCGAGGTAGTTCGCTTCGACCCGGAGACGGGCAAGGCCGAGACCTTCTTCAAGGCCCAGCAAAGTGCCCTGGGCTCGAAGGGCCTGGAGTATGTGGCCACGGCGGGGCCGCGGCGACCCGTCGATGTCCGGTTTTCGCCGGACGGCAACGCGCTCTACGTCGTGGACGTTGGCGCGATGGCGATCATTTCCACCGCCACCGGCCCGTCGCCGCGACCCTTCCCGCGCACGGGAGTCGTCTGGCGCATCACGCGGACCGAGAGCGCTGCCGGCCGTTGAAGCCGCAGACGCCGCTGGAGTGATGGAC
>JAGVLI010000725.1 GCA_020054355.1 Planctomycetales bacterium
CGTCATGCTGCCGGCGCGCAACAAGCGCGACTACGACGACATCCCCGAGGAAGTCCGCAACAAGCTCGAGTTCGTCTGGCTGGAGAAGGTCGACGACGCTGTTGCGGCGGGACTGCAGCCGGCGGCCTAGCTGGGCGCGCGCTTCCAGACAACATCGACTGTCTCACCAGTCGGAGGACGAACGGTCAACGTCAGCCGATCTCCCGCGATGGCAACAATGCGCTTCTGATCAACGCCATTCCAATTCGGGAACGAACTGGCGTCGATGTGAATGGCAATGCTGCTATCTGCCTCACTTACCGAATATGTTCCGAAATAGGTTATGGTCCCGTCGGCCGTCGCTTTGTTTTCCTCGCCGGTGCCCTGCCAAAGTGCATTGCTCGCGTATTTGGGCCGGTCCGCTCGCATCACCGTGATGATGTATCGGCCACCTGCATCAAAGAAAGCGATGCCCAGCGGGTTCTCACCATACCGCTGAACCTTGGTGCCATCGCCCTTCTTCTGCTCCCACGAGGCAAGCATCCAGGTTCCGATGAGTTGCCCCTTCAACGACGAACTCCCTGGCATTCGTCCACCTCGCGTCCACGTCCTAGGCAGCCAGCGCCTTGCCGTCGATGGCGCGGCGCAACGCCGCGCGCGCCAGCAAGCGGGTCGAATCGAGAGTCGGCAGGGCTGAGTTCGCGTCGTTGATGATCAGCGGGATCTCGGTGCAGCCAAGCACCACGGCATCGCAGCCCTGGTCCTTCATGCGGGCGATGACCTGCTGGAAGTAGGCGACGCCCGCTGGCGTGAACTGGCTGCACACCAGCTCGTCCATGATGATGCGGTTGCATTCGTCGCGCTCGGCCGGCGATGGTCGCACGTGTTCCAGGCCTCGGGCCGCGAGCTTCTCCGGATAGACCTCGCTGTCGACCAGCCATTTGGTGCCGGTGATGCCGATGCGCCGGTAGCCGCGCTCCACGGCGTGCTGGGCGGCAACCTCGGCGATGTGCAGCCAGGGCAGGGGCGACTTCGGCAGCACGTACGGCAGCGCCTGGTGGATGGTGTTGTCCGGGCAGATCAGGAAATCGGCGCCCATCTTTGCAAGCTTGTGCGCCGAGGCGAGCATCAGCTCGCCGACAGCGGGCCAGTCGTTTCGATCGAGGTGCGCGACGTAGTCGGCCAGCGAGGGCGTGTGCATCGACACTTCGGGATGCGCGTGCGGGCCCATCAGCTCTGCGCCCTCGACGCAGATCGTGCGATAGCAGAGGGCGGCACCCTCGGCCGAGCAGGCGACGATGCCGACGTGCTGCGCCATCAGCTCTTCATCCGCAGGCGGCCGAGGAAATCACGCTTGCCGAGCGGCACGCCTTTGCTACGCAGGATGTCGTAGGCGGTGGTGGCGTGGAAATAGAAGTTGGGCAGCGAGAAGGAGAGCAGGAAGCCTTCCGCCGTGAACGGCAGCTTGTTGTCGCGCATTTGGAAGACCATGTCCTTGCCGGCGAGCCCATTGACCTCGTCAGGCTTCAGCTTCTGCAGCTCCTCGCGCGCCTCGCTCACCTGCTTCTGCAGCCCGGCGAAGTCGAGCGCCGGCACGGGGCTCGGCGGCGTGAACACGCCGGATTGCACGCCGCGGATCGCGCCCAGCGAATGGTGTACCGCGGAATGGATCTGGAAGCGGAAGGGCAGCATATCGGGCGCCAGCCGCGCGTCGGCGACCTCGTTGGCGTCGATCTTGTTGTCGTTGAAGTGGGTCAGGCTCTTGGCCACGAAACCCTCCACGGCGCCGAGCGTCTGCAGGTAGTTGGTAACGCTGAGATCGTAAAGTGAAACGGCCATGGTCTGCCTCCCGGTTGGAAGACTCTGCTTACTCGAAACGATCCTTTCATCATAGGGCCATTAGGCTAGTCTCCGGCCCAGCCAACCGCTTCAGGAGACGCCCCCCATGATCGACCTGCACTACTGGCCGACACCCAATGGCTTCAAGATCTCCATCATGCTCGAGGAATGCGGGCTGCCCTACAAGATCGTCCCGGTGAACATCGGCACCGGCGAGCAGTTCAAGCCCGAGTTCCTGAAGATCAGCCCCAATAACCGGATGCCGGCCATCGTCGACCACGAGCCGCCGGGCGGCGGCGCGCCGGTGTCGGTGTTCGAGTCGGGCGCGATCCTGCAATACCTCGCCGAGAAGTCGGGCAAGTTCCTGCCGAAGGACCTGCGCGGCAAGTACGAGGTGCTGCAGTGGGTGAACTGGCAGATGGGCGGGCTGGGGCCGATGGCGGGCCAGGCCAACCACTTCAACATGTACGCCCCGCAGTTCAATCCGGTCGAGCAGCTCAAGTACGGGCAGGACCGCTACAGCAACGAGGTCAACCGCCTGTTCGGCGTGCTCAACAAGCGGCTGGCCGACCGCGCCCATGTCGCCGGCGACTTTTCGATCGCCGACATGGCGATCTGGCCCTGGATCGTGGGCTTCAAGAACTTCGGCCAGAAGCTCGAGGACTTCCCCGACCTCCAGAAGTGGTTCGAGGAGACGGTCGGCCAGCGCCCCGCCGTCGTGAAGGGCAAGGCGGTCGGTCTCGAGCTGCGCCCCAAGCCCGGCATCAACACCGACGAGCAGCGCAAGATCCTGTTCGGCCAGACCGCGGCGGTAGTTCGGTAGCTGCAATGCTGATATCGAGCGTCGACGACGCAATTGTTGAGTTCGGAACGTGCGGCAGCAAGTTCCCACACCAATCCATTCGCTGGGCACTCGACCATTGGCACGAAGCGGCGCCGCGCCTAATCAGGCTGCTTGAGGACTGCGCGAGCGGCGTTGATCGAAGCGAAACGACCAAGAGGGCGGTCTTTTTCGTCGCTCATTTGCTGGCTGAGAAGCGGGAAACCCAGGCGTTTGGCGCGCTTTGCCTCCTGGTAGAGAACCAGGATCTCTGTGAGGACGTTCTTAGCGGCGCCATCACGGAGACGTTGAAAGCGTTGCTGGTAAGCACCTGGGATGGCGATGCGGCCCGGCTCAAGCATCTGATCGAAGCGGATGCTGCCGACGAGTTTGTCAGGGCTGCTGCGTTGGATGCTCTTACCTACCTCACGAAGACGGAAGCGTTTCGGGACGATGAAACGCGAGCCTACCTCGTGCACCTGGCAGGGACGATGCAGCCACGGTCAGCCAGCTTCGTGTGGACCGGCTGGGCTGGTGTCGCGGCGAATCTTGGCTACGCGGATTTGCGCGAGAAGGTCGCTGCTTTGGTGGAATGCGGCTTCATCGAGCCGATGCACATGAATCTTGGTGATTTCGACATTCAGCTCCAGCGAACATTGGATGATCCAACTGGCTGGGCCGGCATTGAGTTCGATCGGATAGGGCCCTTCACCGACACGATCGGCACGCTTTCCACATGGGCCAGCTTTGCCGAGAGAACACGAAGCGATCCATGGTCAGCCCGCTCGATGCCCCATGTCGATCCCTTGCGGAAGGTCGGCCGCAACGATCCTTGCCCCTGCGGCAGCGGCAAGAAATACAAGAAGTGCTGTCTTCAATAGGACAGCGCGACTGCTGACAACAATTGACAGGACGTGCGTCTAAGCAGCCGGCTCATCGCGAGGAGGTTGTCATGTCGCGACTTGCCCCCGACACCGGTTTCGACTTTCTCACGGGCATCTGGAAGGTTCGCCATCGCTACCTCGTTCGGCGGCTCGCCGATTGCCACGACTGGATCGAGTTCGACGGATCCTGCGCGGCGCGCAAGATCCTCGACGGCTTCGGCAACATTGACGAAAACGACATCGAG
>JAGVLI010000423.1 GCA_020054355.1 Planctomycetales bacterium
AAGTTGTCATGCAGCTGCTGTAGGGAATCGCGCAGCTGCTGGCCCGTAACTGTACAAAGTTCCCAGGAATGGATAGGGCCGAGCCTGGGAACGAGGATACAACGGTTCGCGACGCTTCGCAGAAGCGTTTTCAACGAGGCCAAACCGATGACAATGAAATTTTGCGATGGCATCACCCGCCGCGACTTCGTGAAAGCTGGCGCTCTCGGCACGGCGGGCCTCAGCCTATCCGCCTACCTGCGGATGCTGCACGCCGGGCAAGCCCAAACAACCAAAGTGAAGTCCGCCATCTTCGTTTACCTCGGCGGCGGGCCGACCCACATGGACACCTTCGACCTGAAGCCGGACGCCCCGGCCGAGGTGCGCGGCGAGTTCAATCCGATCAAGACCAATGTGCCCGGCATCGAAATCTGCGAGCACCTGCCCAAGCTGGCGCGGTGCGCGGATAAATTTACTATCCTGCGCGGCGTCAGTCATTCGCTGGCGGGGCATGAGTTGGGCACGCTCTACCTGAACACCGGCAGCCGGCCGGTGCCATCGCTGTTCTATCCGGGCTTCGGCGCGGTGGTCAGCAAGGAACTGCCTGGCGCTGCCGACTTGCCGCACTTCGTTGCCATTCCGAACACGCCGCAGCGGGCCGGCTATCTGGGGGTGCGTTACGCGCCGTTGCAGACCAATACGGTGCCGGTTGCGGGCCAGCCCTTCTCCGTGCGCGGCATCTCCCTGGCGGACGGTCTGACCGTGACCGAATTCGAGAAACGTCAGAAGCTGTTGCAAGAATTGGACACGACCTTCAAGGGGGCCGAGGCCGGCAACAAGCTGGTCGATGGCCTCGACAAGTTTTCCCAGCAAGCCTACGACATGATTTCCTCGCCGAAAGCGAAGCAGGCTTTCGACGTGACCCAGGAAGCGCCCGAGAAGGCCCAGCCGTTCGGCGCGCATCGCTTCGGGCAAAGCTGTCTGCTGGCCAGCCGGCTGATCGCGGCGGGCGTGCGCTTCGTCACGGTGAGCTTTGGCGGCTGGGACACGCACGGCAACAACTTCAAAGCCTGCAAGGACAACTTGCTGCCGCAGATGGATCAGGGGCTGGCCGCGCTGCTTTCGCGCCTGGCGGCCGAGGGGCTGCTGGAATCGACGGCAGTGTGCGTTACGGGTGAATTCGGCCGGACGCCGAAGATCAACGAGCGTGCCGGCCGAGACCACTGGCCGCGCGCCATGTGCGTTTTGCTGGCCGGGGCGGGCATGAAGATGGGCCAGGTCATTGGCGCGAGCGATGCCAAGGGCATGGGACCAGCCGGCGACGCCCTGACTCCCGACCAGGCCGCCGCCTCGTTCTATCACAGCCTGGGCATCGACCACCGCAAGGAGTATCACACCAACACCGGCCGCCCGGTCATGATCGTGCGCGAAGGTTCGATCATCCGCGAGTTGTTCGCTTAGAGCGTTCGGAAGAAATGACGTAGGTCAGGCTTTCCAGCCTGACTGTCAGGCTGGAAAGCCTGACCTACGTTTCATGGTTTCCGTTCGCTCTTAAGGACCAATCCAGGCGAATTGCTCAATTCAGGTCCAGGGGCTGGAACTTGGCCTTGTCGTCCAGCACGGTGCCCCAGACCTTGTCGGACGCTTGGTGGTCGGACGGTCCGAAGTGGATGGGCGCGCCAATGCCGATGTCGAAGTTGTTAATGGACTCCAGGGCGCTAATCAGCGTATCCGTGTTCAAAGTGTCGCCGGCGCGGCGCAACGCTTCCGCGAGGATGACGGCGTCAAGGTAGCCTTCCAGGGAGACGAAGGTCGCCAGTTCGTTCGGATAGTAGGTTTTCAGGTGCTGCCGATAATTGCGCACCGCCGTCGATTGCGAAGTGATCGGCGGCACGACCTGAGTGACAATCACGTCTTTCGCATAGGTGGGTCCGAGTTCCTCGGCCAGCGCGGTGCTGCCGACGAAAGAGACATTGCTGAAGAGCAAGTCGCGCTTGGCGTCCTTGAGCCGCTGGATGAACCGGGCTGCCGGCTTGTAAGTGGACACCATGACGATGGCGCGCAGGTTCTCGTTTTTCAGAATGGTCTGGACGGCTTCATCTACGTCGGACGAGTTACGGGCATGACCCACCCGGAGGACGTCCTTGGGATCGCGGCCATGCCGGCGCAGCACGCGGCCGACGCCCTGGAAGCCGGCATCGCCGTAGCCGTCCTGCTGGGCGAAGACCGCGATCTGCTCGGGCTTGATCTGGCGCACCTGCAGGAAGTACTCGATGATGGCGGCGGTTTCCTCTTCGTAGCTGGCCCGGAAGTTGAACACGAAGCGGTCGGGCGGGTCCTTGCGCAGCAAGGGAGCGCCGGTGAACGCGCCGAAGAAGAGCATTTCCTTTTCCAGCACATAGGGCAACGTCTTTTGTGCAGTGGGTGTACCGACATTGCCGATCGCGCCGAAAATCTGACGCTGATCGAATAGTTCCTGCATATTGGTCAGGGCGCGCTCGGGATCGTAGCCGTCGTCGAGGGCCACCAGCTCGATCTTACGGCCGGCGACGCCGCCCTGGTCGTTAATGAAGCGGAAGTAAGTCCGCAAACCGATTTCCATCTCGCGGCCCAGCTCTTTGGAAGGTCCGGAGAACGGGGCGCTCATCCCCAGCTTGATTTCGTCGTTGGTCACGCCGCGGAAGGTGGCGCGCTGCGGCTTGGTTTGGACCTGGTTCGGGGAGCCTTGCATGAAGTACATCGCCAGCGCCGCCGCCACGATCAGGA
>JAGVLI010000709.1 GCA_020054355.1 Planctomycetales bacterium
CAAGCCCAGCGCCCGCTTCGACCAGCTGCGCAAGGAGCACTGGGCCTGGCAGCCGCTGCGCGACGTAAAGACGCCTACGGTCCAGGATGCGTCGTGGGCGCGGGGCGACGTCGATCGGTTCATCCTGGCGAAGCTTGAAGAGCAGGGCCTGTCGCCGGTGCGCGACGCGGATCGGGCGACACTGCTCCGCCGCGCGACCTTCGACCTGACTGGCTTGCCGCCCACTCCCGAGGAAACCGACGCCTTCGTCCAGGACGGCGCCGCCGACGCCTTTGAAAAAGTGGTGGATCGTCTCCTGGCTTCACCGGCCTATGGCGAGCGCTGGGGCCGACACTGGCTGGACGTGGCCCGCTATGGCGAATCGACCGGGTCGGGCCGCAACGTGCCCTATCCGCACGCCTGGCGGTATCGCGACTACGTCATCGACGCCTTCAACCGCGACAAGCCCTACGACCGCTTCATCCGCGAGCAGATTGCGGGCGATTTGCTGCCTGCCGCTTCGCCGCGCGAGCGAGATGAGCAGGTGATCGCGACCGGCTTCCTGGCCCTCGGCGTCAAGGACGTGAACCAGCGCTTCAAAGTGCGCTTCATCATGGACAACATCGACGAGCAGATCGACACGGTGACGCGCTCCGTGCTCGCGCTGACGGCCAGCTGCGCCCGCTGCCACGATCACAAGTTCGATCCGATCCCGACCACCGACTACTACGCCCTGGCCGGCATCTTTCACAGCACCGACCTGTGCGCCGGCGTGCGGAACAAGATGGGCGGTTCGGGCCTGGATTACTACGACACGACGATGCTCCTCCCGGTAGGCGCGGGCCGACCGGCCGACCCGAAAATCACCGAGAAAGTCGAGCAAGTGAAGCTGGCCTTGCAGAAGGCCCAGGCGGAGTTCGAGGCGATTCGCGGCCAACCCGCCGGCATGGCTCCCGGCCCGAACGGCCAGCCCAAGCAAACTGCCGTGCGCCAGGAGATGACCAAGCTGCAGAACGAATTGCTGTCGCTCACCGATCCTGCGGCACACGGGCAGGCCGCCCTGGGAGTGCGCGACGGCAAGACCATCGGCGATACGGAAATCCGCATTCGCGGTGAGGCGGAAAAACTCGGTCCCAGCGTGCCGCGCGGTTTCCTGTCGTTGATCGAGGTGCCCGGCGCTGCTCCGGTGAATGCGAAACAGAGCGGCCGGCTCGAGCTGGCCCAGTGGTTGACCAGCGAGAAAAACCCGCTCACGCCGCGCGTACTGGCCAATCGAGTCTGGCACCACCTGTTCGACCGAGGGCTGGTGAGCGGCGTCGATAACTTCGGCGTCACCGGCGATGCGCCCTCGCACCCGGAGTTGCTCGACTACCTCGCTCGCCAGCTGGTGCGCGAGGGCTGGTCCATCAAGCGGCTGGTGCGTTCCGTGGTGCTGAGTCGGACGTACCAGCTCAGTGCGGACATCTCGGTAGCCCAGAGCGCGGCGGACCCAGCGAATCGACTGGTCTGGCGGCACAGTCCGCGACGGCTCGACGCGGAGGAAATTCGCGACGCCATGCTGGCAGCGGCGGGGAGTCTACGGCTGTCCCCACCGGAAGCCTCGCCAGCCCGCGACCTGAAGGTCGTGGAGCTGCGCAACAACGCCGCCGAGGCCCAGCGGCTCGACGAGCAGGCCCAGGCGAGCCTGCATCGCAGCGTCTACCTGCCCCTGCTGCGTGGACTGACGCCCCGCCCCCTGGAAGTTTTCGATTTCGCCCAGCAAGGCACGGTGACGGGCGATCGCGACACCACCACGGTGGCCACGCAGGCGCTCTACCTGCTCAACGACCCCTTTGTCCGCCGGCAGTCGCGGGCGCTGGCCGAACGGCTGCTGCCCCGCAGCGACCTGGATGACGCCGGGCGGATCGAGTTGGCCTATCGCTTGACCGTGGGCCGCAGCGCCACGGCGAAGGAAATCGAACGCGCCCAAAGTTACCTGACGGACTACGAAGCCGCCTGGAAACGCACCCCGCCGGCCAAGGAAGCGGCCAGCGAGCCGCTCAAACCCAAGACCGCCGCCTGGGCCAGCTTCTGCCAGGCACTGCTGGCCTCCGCCGAGTTCCGATACATCCAGTAGTCCTCGTCCTCACGATCGATAAGGAAACGCTGATGTTGAAGCCAATCGCGAACGGTCTGTCCCGCCGGCAGATGTTGCAGTCCACCAGCGCCGGGTTCGGCTACCTGGCCTTGGCCGGCATGTTTGGCCAGCAAGCCGCCAAGGCTGAAACGAAAGACAAGCCGCTGCCGCTCGCGCCGAAAGCCCCGCATCGCCGGGTCAAGGCCAAGCGGATTATCTTCCTGTTCATGTCGGGATCGATGTCCCAGCTGGACACCTTCGAGTACAAGGAGCGCTTGCAGAAGGACCACGGCAAGGAAGGACCGGGCGGCGGCACGCTGACGGCCTCGAAGTTCAAGTTCAATCGTCACGGCCAGACTGGCACCTGGGTCTCGGAACTGTACCCCCAGGTCGCCAAGCACGCGGACAAGCTCTGCTTTCTGCGTGGGCTGCACACCGACACGCCGGCGCATCCGCAAGCGGTCATCCAG
>JAGVLI010000416.1 GCA_020054355.1 Planctomycetales bacterium
CGCTAGAGCCGCCGGCGGCTCGCTAGAGCCGCCGGCGGCTCGCGATTGTTTAGCGAGCCTCCCGCGTAAGCGGGGGGAGCACTCCCGCTACTACAGAATTGACATCCCCCACCGCGACTGTTAGAACTGCCGAAGTTTCAGACTGTGAGGATCGTTGAATGCTGATCGACCCGAAGACCTGGCATCAGCATCGTCCATGGGTGATCGCCACCGGGCTGCTTTCGGTCGGTTCCTGCGCCTGGTACTACTCTTGCAGTCACGGCTTACCGAACTGGCCGGGCGGCAGCAGTTTGCCTGGCCTCACTTTTGGCGTCGTCGGCGGCATCATCATTCTCTTCGAGATGCTGCTCTGGTGGCGGAAGCAAGTGCGCACCTGGCGCATCGGCCGGACGCAGGTTTGGCTGCGCGCCCATATCTGGCTGGGACTGCTGAGCCTGCCGTTGATCGTCCTCCATAGCGGCTTCCAACTCGGCGGTCAGCTGAGCACGATCCTCATGGTGCTCTTCCTCATCGTCATTGCCAGCGGCATCTGGGGACTGGCCCTGCAGCAATTCCTGCCGCGCCGGCTGCTCGACCGGGTGCCGGCGGAAACCATCTACTCCCAGATCGAGCACGTCATGGGCCAACACCGGGAAGAAGCCGAACGCCTCATCCTGGCGGTGTGCGGTCCCGCCGACGGCGCTGAAGCCGATTCAGCCACGGCAACGGCCAACGGCGAATCCTCGGCAGTCCCCCTGACGATCGGCGCGCTGCGTACCGCTGGCAGCGTGCAAGGGAAGGTCCTGCTTACCAACGTCCCGTCCGCGCCGGTGCCCGATTCGGAACCGCTGCGCGAGTTCTTCCGCGCGGAAGTTCGACCGTACTTGCAGCGCGGCTCAGCCGCCGGATCGGCCCTGCAACATGCCAACCGCTCGACAGTCCTGTTTCAAGACTTGAAGATCAAGCTCGCGCCGGCCGCGCATGGGGCCTTGGCGGCGCTCGAAGACTTGTGCGCCCAACGCAGGCAACTCGACGTTCAGGCCCGTCTCCATTTCTGGTTGCATAACTGGCTGTGGGTCCACCTGCCCGTGTCGGCGGCGCTCGTGCTGCTGATGTTCGTTCACATCTGGGCGGCCCTCAAATACTGGTGAGCAGGCTCACAATGACCGCACGCGAAACCGGCAAGCAACGCGCCTCGCGCATTCCCCTCGACTACTTCAAGCGCCCCGACGGCATCGTCCGCGTCAAGGGCGTCCTGACCGCCGTCGCCCTGGTCGCGGCCGTCGCCTGGTGTGCAAGCGGCTTCCTGGCCGGCGACCAGGGGCAAGTGCGTTACTCCCACGGTCCCCTCGCTGCCGTGCATGCGACCTGGGACGCCGACTGCGACGCCTGCCATGTCCCGTTTTCGCCGATCAGCGGCGGTAACTGGCTGTCCACGGCCGTCGCGAAACCGCTGGCCGCGGACAGTCGCTGCGAGTCCTGTCACGCCGGGCCGTTGCATCATCGGAATCAGAAACCCGAAAGTGTGGCCAGCTGCGGCTCGTGCCATCGGGACCATCAAGGCCGCGATGCTTCCCTCGTCCACATGGCCGACAGTCACTGCACGAACTGCCACGCCGACTTGACGAAGCATACGCTCGACGGCAAAACCTCCTTCCATCCCAACGTCAGCAAGTTCGCTCCGGGAACGCATCCCGATTTCAAGATGTTACACGCGGATCGGCGCGGCAAGCTGAAGTTCAATCACACCCTGCACCTGACGGCGGGGCTGAACGTTTCCTGGCAACTGAAGAACATTCGCGATCCTGGCGAGCGCGAACGCTACCGCCGGCCGCAACAGCCGGACACGGGCCTGGTCCAGCTCGATTGCGCTTCGTGCCACCAGCTGGACAGCGGCGGCAACTACTTTCAGCCAATCAACTACGATCACCAGTGCCGGGCGTGCCATCCGCTGACGTTCGACGCACGCCTGCCCGGTGTCTCGATCCCGCATCACTTGCAACCGGCGGAGGTGCGCGCCTTTCTCTGGGGCGCA
This sequence comes from Planctomycetales bacterium, assembly GCA_020054355.1. Lineage (GTDB taxonomy): Bacteria > Planctomycetota > Planctomycetia > Gemmatales > Gemmataceae > JAGVLI01. Next base: position 2,015 of record JAGVLI010000416.1, read on the forward strand.
TACGTGGAACGGGCCGTGCAGGACCCAGGGACGCAGCAGCGCATCCTGCGGCCGCTGCCCGTGCGGGAAGTCCGCGAAGAGGAAGAGAAGGTTCGCCAGGCGATTGGCGGCCAGGTGACGGCGGCGGAGTCCTTCCTGTACAAGCAAGTCCTGACCGAGAAAGAGTTGTACATTTACTCGGGGAAGACGACCTGCGGCGAATGCCACCATTACGAGAGCAAGCCGGGCCAGCGGATTCCGGAACGCATCGTGCCCACCGCCATTCCGTCGGTCTGGCAAAGCCATGCCCGGTTTTCGCACCGCGCTCATCGAGCGATGAATTGTCAAGAGTGTCACACGGGGACAAGTCAATCGACGACGGCGGACGACGTGTTACTGCCCACCATCGCCGACTGCTTCAAGTGTCACGCGCCGTGGCAGCGCGGCGCGGATGGCAGCGTCCGGGGCGGCGCCCGTCACCACTGCACCGAATGCCATCGCTACCACCACGGCGAAGCGCCGCACCTGGGCCTGGGGGCGGCTGCCCGTAACGCGCGGGCGCCGGGCACCATCGAGGAGTTTCTGTCCGGCGCGCTGCTGAAAAAACGACAGGCATCGGGCAAATGACCGACGGTCGGCCAGGCTGCGAGACCAGCGATGATCGTTCAAGAGTTACAGCAAATCCAAGAGCGGTGCGGTTACTTGCCGGAAGACGAACTGCTCGGCCTGTCGCGGCGGCTCTCCGTGCCGTTGCATCGCCTGCACGAAGTCGCCAGCTTCTACCCGCTCTATCGGTCGACGCCGCCGCCCGCCGCCGCCGTCCAGGTATGCCGCGATATGGCCTGCTACCTCCACGGATCGGCTCACCTGCGGGACGCCCTGCAAGCCTTCGGTTCAGAACTCGGTTCCGTGGTGGTGGAAGGCGTGTCCTGCCTGGGGCAATGCGACCGCCCGGTGGCGGTGGCGATCAACGACCACGTCTACCGGGGTCTGCCGGAAAACGAGTTGCGTGCCCGCATTCGCGCCGCGGTCGCCCACGAGCCGTTGCCGCACCAGCATGCCGACCGTTCGCCGGCGGACTGGAAGATCGATCCCTACCAGGGAAAGCCCGCCTACGAGGCGCTGCGCC
>JAGVLI010000525.1 GCA_020054355.1 Planctomycetales bacterium
CCGCCGGCGGCGGCCGGCTCTCCGACGCGATAGCTGACCGCCAGCGGCGGCGGGAGCGAAGGCTGCCGGATTTGCAAGTCCTCGGCGATACGCTCGGCAAAGGAGAAATTCAGCGGACGCCGATGGACGTCCACCAGCAGCAAATGCACGCCTTCAATCAGATAGCTGACGTAGCGCGTCGCATAGCTCGCGCGGGAGGTGGGCCGGTCCTTGTTTCTGGGCGAAATCAACTCCACCGCTGCGGCGAGACGGCCCAGCCGTTCCACGAATAACGACGCCGTGGAATCGAGCGTCGCCACCGCGATCTCCTCGTCTGGCTCCAGCGCGGCGCCATTGGCGTCCGCGAGAGATGATTCCGGAGGATGTTTGCCTGGCTCCTCCGGCCAATCGCGCACGCTGACATCCGGCTTTTCCGCGGGCGAGCCGATCGCCACGACGGGAGCCGTGCCGATGTACGCGCGGTAGCCTTGGGGCAAGCGCGGCTTGATCCAGCGCAGCAATTCGGCGATCCACAGGTGATGAACGCCTTCCCAGCCGGAGCAGTTGGTCCAGTCGTGCAGTGGCATGGTTCGCGATTCTCCGCAATGGATAGCAGCAAGCACGCACACATTCTATCCCAGGGAACTTCGATTCAGCTACGGATTCAACTGTGCTATCGTGAATGGGACCCAGCGTTCCAGACCAACATTGCGATTCACGGCCCATTGCGCGACTGACGGTCAGCGCCGAACCGGCCGAAAGCGAACCCGAAATGGCCAGAGCGTCTCCACCTTTCCGCACCAACCCGTCCACCATCGCCCGCTATTTCTTTCACGACTGCGAACGCTTCCTCTACTACAGCTCGGCCGATCCGGCGCAGCGCCAGCGCGCAGGCATTCCCACGCCGGAGTTCGAGCATAGCCCACTGGTCGCCGCCATCCTGCAAACGGGCTATCGCTGGGAACGCGAAGTGGTCGAAAAGCTGCTCGAGGGCCGGGTGGTGGTCGCTGTCGGTACGGGCGAGCTGCACACCCGCCGGCTGCCTGCGCGGCAGACCCTGCAATGCCTGAAGAGCGAACCGGCCGGGCGCTTCCTCTATCAGCCGACTCTGTCGCCGCCGCCGCTCTTCTACCGGCGTTTCGGCATCGACCCGAAGCTGGTGACGATCAGCGACAACCATCCCGATCTGGTGGCCGTGCTGGCCGACGGTCCCGGCCGCCGGTTGCTGCGGGTCGTCGATCTCAAGCGCGGCGATGCCCTCAAGCTGACCCATCGGGTGCAAATTTTGCTCTACGCCCTGGAATTGCAGGCGCTGCTCGAAGCCGAGGGCATCGACTCCGCCCGCGTCGATCTGGACCGGGCCGCCGTCTGGCTGGGCAAGCAGCCGGAACCCGAGGTCTTCGACCTGGCCGCGTTTCGGCCCCATCTCGAACGCTTCCTGAGTGCCGACCTGGGCCGCATCCTGGCGGGTAGGGCAGAGGATGCCCACTGGCACCTCTATCATCGCTGCGAATGGTGCGAGTTCTTCGACCACTGCCGGGATGAGATGCGGGAAACCGACGACCTTTCCCGGCTGGAGCAACTGACGGTCAACGCCAAGCGCCATCTGCGCGCGGAAGCGGGCGTGGACAACCTGGAGCAACTGGGGCGCTTCCTGAAACGCAGCGACGCCGACGAAGTGCTGGACCGCTGCGCTTCGCTCGCCGGCCAGCGCCATCGCTTGCAGTTGCGGGTCCGGGCCTTGACGGACGAGCAGCCGCAGGTTTACGGGGCCGCCTCGCCCGACTTGCCCAAGGGCGAGAACATCGGCCTGGTCCTCACCTTGCAGCAGGAACCGCTCGGCCAGGCGATCTACCTGGCCGGAGCGCTGGTGACGATCCGCGACGAACTTCGGCAGCGCGTGTTCTCCGATCAGCTCGCGGCGCGACTGACCGGCCCGACTCGTAAGCCCGAACCCTGCGTCTGGGTGGCGGCGACCCCGGACGATGCGCCGGCGGTGCGCCGGGAATTGATTGCCACGCTTCACGAAATCCTGCGCCAGGTCCACGACTACAACCAGCGCCAGGGCGCGTGGAAGGACCAGCTGACCCTGCAAGCCTACGTCCAGACCGAGGAGGAACGCGGCCTGCTGTTCCGCTGCTTGCTGGAAGCCTTGCAAGAGCCGGGCCTGGCCGACCATGCGATGACGCTGCTGTTTCACTTCCAGGGACCGGAATTGATGCAGGCCGACAGCCATCCCGGCAGCGAGGTCGCCTACCCGGTGGTGGTCCTGCAAAGCGCCCTGGGTCGGCTGCTCGCCTTGCCGGTGGAAGTCAGCGCCACCTTGCCCGAAGCGCTGGACGCCCTGGGCAGCACCTATGCCTATCCGCGCAAGGACTACTTTCACTTTCCGCTGGGCCACGGGTTGCGGGCGGAAGCCATCCACGCGGCCTGGTACGCGGGCAAGTCCGAGAATCTGGATGAAGTTCGCCGGCAGGCCCGCTCGTATCTTTTCGCCGTCCACGCCCTGCTGCGTTCGCTGCGCGAACATGCCGCGTCCTGCCTGGTCGCCTGGCCGCCGCGCTTTCAACTGCCGTCGGGAACGGGCATCCGCGATCCGCTGCTCTCCCGGCTGGCGTTCTTCGCCCGTTACGAAAGTCTGGTCCGCTGCCTGGCGGTGCGCGAAGCCCGCGCTGAAGCTCGGCCGACGCAAGTGCTGCTCGGCGAGGTCATCGAGCTGGCAGCGCGCGACGACGGCAGCATGGAGGTCATCGGCGATCTGGTAGTCGAACCCGAAACCGGCGGCTTTCCGGCCTGGCTGCTGGTCCGGGACAGCGAAGCAGGCCGCCGCGCCCAACTCGAATACGCCGACTACTGGTATCGCGCCAAGCCTCACGGCGGCTCGTCCCATGCCGAGCGCGCCATCGTCGGCGTGCAGCGCGTGACCGCCACCGCTGATGGGCAACGACAATTGCTGCTGAAGTACACGCAGCCCTTTCAGGGCGACCCGCCGCTGCCAGGCGAGCGCTTCTTGCTTTATCCCCGGTTCACCGACTTCACCACCGATCCGGTGGTCAAGTTTCTCGAACGCCTGGACCAGACCGGCAGCGGATTGTTCCTGGACCTGCTGCGCAAGCCGGAAGCAGCCGCTAGACCGCTGCCCCTGCCTGCGCCAGTCGGCATGACCATCGCGCAAACAGCTGGTAAGCTGGCCTTCACGCCGAGTCAGCGCGACGCCTTCGACGTGATCTGCGGTCAGCGAGTAGCAGCCGTCTGGGGACCGCCCGGCACCGGCAAGACACACTTCCTGGCGGCGTCGATCCTGGCCCTGGCAGCCGCTCATGCCAAGTCGGGCCGGCCGTTCCGCGTGCTGGTGACCGCCTACACGCATGCCGCCATCGAAAACCTGTTACGGAAGTTGACCGAACAACTCGTCGGTGCGAAGAAAACTCCACGCTTCAACCTGGCGCTGGCCAAAGCCAAATACTGGCAAGGCCAGCAAGCGGGCATCGAAACCGTAGCCGAGGACGAGCTGAACGACTGGCTGCAAACCGAAGAGCATGCGGTATTGGGCGCTACCGTCTTTTCCTGCCTGAAAGCGCGACCGGCCCTGGAAGCGTTCGACCTGGTCGTGATCGACGAAGCCTCACAAGTGCGGGTGCCGGAAGCCGCCGTCGCCGTCAGCCTGGTGAGTGATGCCGGCCGATTGGTACTGGCAGGCGACCACTTGCAATTGCCGCCGATCATTGCCGGCCGCTATCCCGAGCCGGCGGCCGACGAACCGTTGTTGCACCGCTCGATCTTCGAGGCAGTGTGCCCGCGCCCGGAAACTCCCGGAGGCTTGCCGGCAGGCCGCTCCACTCTCATGCGGCAATTGCAGCACAACTTCCGCATGAACGACGTGCTGACCAGCGTGGCCGCCCAGTTGCTCTACGGACCGGCGTATCAGTGCGTGAATGAAAGCGTCGCCGGCCGACGCCTCGCCTTCAAGCCAAAGCGCGGCCTCGATCCGATTGTGCATGCGTGCCTTGACCCGGCATATCCCCTGGTCCTGGCGATCCTCGATTGTCCGCGCGCCGCCAAGGCGAACCCGATCGAAGCCGACCTCGTCGCCCAGCTGGTCAACGCCCTGCGCGAAGGTTTACTGGCCGCCAACGGCAAGCCTTACACGGACGATGCCGAGTTCTTTCGCCACGGGGTCTTCGTCGTCAGCCCGCATCACGCGCAGATTCGCGCCATTCAGCAAGAGCTGGACAAGGTCCGCAAGTGGCGCTCGCCGCCGTTCGTCGAGACCGTGGACAAGATGCAGGGCCAGGAAGCCGATGCCGTCGTGGTCAGCTACGGCGTGGCCGATCCGGAGTTCGCCTTGCGCGAAGCCGAGTTCATCTACGGTTTGAATCGTCTGAACGTGGCCATCACGCGGGCGCGCTCCAAGAGCATCGTCTGCCTGCCCAGGCCGTTGCTGGAAGCAGCGCCGGCCGTCCTCGACGTGGAACCTGCCGCGCGCGGCCTGGCGTTCATGCGCCGACTGGTGCTGGCGGCGGAGTCCGCCGGTGAGGAACTGATCTTCGAGGGTGACGACTCCGAGGCCCGCTTGCTGCGCCTGGCCCGGCCCTTGACTCCGCCCCCGGCCGGGTTATCGTGATGGCTCGCCACACCTGTTGCTGCCTCCTCACAAGGAACCACCATGAAGCCGCTGCGCTTGACCCTGCGTCTGACCTGCCTGCTCCTGCTGCTGCCGGTGCTCTCGGCCCGCGCTGCCGACCCGCAGCCGTTGAAGGTGTTTTTCGTCGGCAACAGCTACACCTACGGCAACGACCTGCCCAAGCTGATTGCCGAGCTGGCCAAGGCCGGCGGGCAACGGCCCATCGAGTTCGAGAAGCTGACGCCGGGCGGCTGGACTTTCAAGAAGCACTGGGAAGAGAGCAAGGTGGCCGACAAGATCGCCGCCAAGAAATGGGACATCGTCGTCTTGCAGAACCATAGCCTCGGAGCGCTGGCGGCCCGCGACGAGATGTTCGACTACGGCAAGAAGATCGATGCCGAGGTCAAGAAGACCGGCGCCCGCACGATCTTCTTCATGACCTGGGCCAGGCAGAACAAGCCGGAAAACCAGGCTGTCATCACCAAGGCCTACCAGGAATTGGCCCGCGACGTGAAAGCCGAGACCGCCCCGGTCGGCCTGGCCTGGGAAGCAGCCCTCAAGGCCGACCCCAAGCTGGAGCTGCACACCAAGGATCAGAGCCATCCCAACAAGACGGGCAGCTACCTGGCGGCCTGCGTCTTCTACGCGGTGATCTACAACAAGAGTCCCGAAGGCTTGCCCGGCAAGCCCGGCGACCTGTCCGACGAAGCCGCCAAGCCGCTGCAAGCGCTCGCCTGGAAGGTAGTGCAGCAGCAGAAAGCGCCGGCGAAGTGACCGACCCACGTTTAGCGACCCTTCGCGGAAGCGTGGGCGCGTCCCTTTCGGGCGCTTGCACGCCACGTTATGATGAATGAACATGATTACCTACGAACAGAAATTGAATGCCGATCTGCGCTGGGCCTTGCAGGAGGGCAGTATGCACTTCGATAAAGCCAGCGCGGTACACAAGTCGTTGAACAAGATCACCCGACGTTTAGCCGAGCTGGACATTCCTTACGCCGTAGTGGGCGGTATGGCCCTTTTTCTTCACGGTTTCCGCCGTTTCACCGAAGATGTCGATCTCTTAGTTACCCGCGAATCGCTGGCAACGATCCACAAGGAACTTGAGGGCTTGGGCTACGTACCGCCATTCCAGGGCAGTAAACAGTTGCGCGACACCGAAACCGGCGTGCGCATCGAGTTCTTGGTGGCCGGCGATTATCCAGGAGACGGGAAGCCCAAGCCCATCGCCTTTCCGAATCCGGCGGATGTTGCCATCGAGTTGGCCGGCATCCGTTGTATTCAATTGCCTCGGCTCATCGAACTGAAACTCGCCTCCGGAACCGCGCCAGGCCGACTAAAGGACTTGGGCGATGTTCAAACGTTGATCCGCCAGCTCAATCTGCCCGTCGAGCTTGCAGACCAATTGGACCCTTCGGTGCGCGAGTTGTATCGGCGGTTCTGGGAGGACGTGCAAGTCAGCCTGAAACAGGAAGAGCAATGACCATCAAACCCGACCTCGGCGGCATCATCCACATCTATCAGAAATACGACCCGGTTCACTTTCCCAGCCCGACCGCGCCGCCGCCCGATGTGTTGTCGCCGGCTTTCGAGCACCTGCTGTTCTACGGCAGCACTCGCCGGCTGACCGAGGAAGAGCTGGCCCGCGCCATTCAACTCGATCCCAGTCAGATTCGCGGGCTGGGGCCGAGCCTCGAATCGCTCATGGCCATTCTCCAGGAACGGAAACGCAAGATTCTCTCCACTTACGAAACGAAGAAGGTGCAAAAGGAAGTGCAGCAGGCGTTTCGCGGCATGGCCGAGGACATGCCGCCGCCCAAGAACCTGGCGGACAAGTTCGCCCGCGCCGTCAAGGACGAACAGCTCCGCGACCTCGAACGGCTCTGGTATGGCGTCGGCGACGAGCGCGGCGCCTTCGCGAGGCAACTACTCAAGCTGGTCGAACGGCTCGGCGAAAAGTATCAGGTCGATGAGCTGGCCGGCAAGTACGAGTTCACCGGCCGCACGGCGATGGATGTGCAAAAAGCCCTCGAAGTGAAGGAGGAGCTGGAAACCATCGACAAGCTGCTGAAGCAACTCGAAGAAGCGATGAAGACGGCGCAGATCGGCCTGATCGACATGGAAGCGCTGGCCGAATTCGCCGAGCCGGGCGACATGGAACAGCTCGGCGCGCTGCAACAGCAGATACAGGACTACCTGCGCGAGCTGGCCGAGCGTCAGGGACTGGAAGGCAACGGCGCTGCCGGCTTCCAGATGACGCCGAAAGCCTATCGCCTCTTCCAATCGCGGCTGCTCACCGAAATTTTCAACACCCTGCAAGCCTCGCGCTCCGGCCGTCATCAAGGCCCGATCATCGGCGAAGGCGCGGTCGAGATGCAGCAGACCAAGTCCTACGAGTTCGGCGATTCCGTGGCCAACATGGATATTCCCTCGTCGATGATTAACGCGCTGGTGCGCCAGGGACCGGGGCTGCCGGTGCGTCTCAAGGGCGAGGACATCCAGATTCACAAGACGCGCAACAATCCCAAGTGCGCCACGGCGGTGCTGCTCGACATGTCCGGTTCGATGCGCTACGACGCGCAATACGTGAACGTGAAGCGCATGGGCCTGGCGCTCGACGGACTCATCAAGAAGGAATACCCCGGCGATTTCTTGCAGTTCATCGAGCTATACACCTTCGCCAAGCCGCGGCGCTCGGCCGAAATCGCTTCCCTGATGCCCAAGCCGGTGACGCTGTACGATCCGGTGGTGCGCCTCAAGGCGAACATGAGCGATCCGAAGAACAGCGAGCTGATGATTCCGCCGCACTTCACCAATATCCAGCACGGCTTGAGCTTGGCCCGGAAATATCTCAGCGTCCAGGACACGCCCAACCGCCAGATCGCCCTCATCACCGACGGCTTGCCCACCGCCCACTTCGAAGGCGAATGGCTCTACCTGCTCTACCCGCCGCATCCGCAGACCGAGGAAGCGACGCTGCGCGAAGGCATGCACTGCGCCAAGGAAGGCATCACCATCAATATCTTCCTGCTCAACAGCTGGAATCAGACCGAGGAAGATGTGCGCTTCGCCTACCGGCTGGCGGAATCGACCAAGGGCAGAGTGTTCTTCACGGCGGGTCGCGAGCTGGACCGCTATGTCGTCTGGGACTACATCAAGCGCCGCAAGCACATCATTTCGTGATGGCGTGGCGGCAGGTTTCCAACCTGCCGGAGCGAAGTAGGGTCCGCACAGCGGACCCTACGATGATCGAGCCAGAAAGCACGAGGGGCCGGAGAACCAGTTCTCCGGCCCCTCGTGCTTTTCGGCTTGCCGTCTAAATTACTCCGCATTCCGAGGCGTTGGGCTTTCCACCCGAGCATCGGCTGGCATCCGCGCCTGGTTGGGCGGCCGCTTGGGCGGGACCATCTGCACCAGGCCGAGCAGCAGCACCAGGCCGAGCAGCAGCACCCACTTCACCAGGCCGACGCGGCGCTGGAAACGCTTCTCCACGGTCGGGTCGGCCGCCACCTCTTGCAGAAAGCGCACGCGGCGGTCGATGGTGGAATGCTGCCAGGATTGCAGAAAGCCCGGCCGGGAGCGGCTGATGCCGTTCAGGGCGGCCACTCGCTCCAGCGCTTGGATAAAGGTTTGGATGCCCGTGGGGCACAAATTCCGGCTCGGCGCCGTCAGGTCGACTTCGTCGTGGCTGGTGCAGTCGGATCGTCCGCACGACACCGCCCGGCAGCCGTACAAGTCGGCCTGGCGTTCGCACCGGCGCGACAGGAAGCCGAAGACGAGGAAGATGTAGGCCCCCAGCGAGCCGACGAAGAGCGGGATGAACAGGTGGTCCTCGCCCTCGAGTTTCGGGGTCATGTCGAAGACATGGACCATCACGAGTTGCAGCCCGCCCACCAGCGCGGCCATGCTCAGGAAGAAGAAGGTCAGGTAGTAGGGCATGTGCTGGTGCTTGACGTGCCCCGCTTCATGGCCGAAGACTGCTTCCACTTCTTCCGGCGTCAACTCGCCCAGCAGGCGATCGCTGAGCACGACGTAGCGCAGCCAGGGCACGATGCCGACGACCAGGGCGTTGGCCACGCCATTGTGCGTGTTCCAGAGCATGATGTCGCTGCACCGGAAGCGGAGCCGCCTTGCGACGGCCTGCAGCCGGTCGCGCAATTCGCCCGCCGGCAGCGTGCGCAAACCGAGCACCAGCCGCAGAATCCAGGGCAGAACCGCGATCATTACCACCAGGATCAGCGGCACGCTCAGTTGCAGCCAGCCGGAATCGAACTCGCCCGGCCAGGTGCGCAGGATGCCGAGCATCACCACCAGCAAGAAGACGGGCACGAAGACCAATGCCAGGTACTGGCGCAGGTGAAAGCTGACGTAGCCCCAGCGCGACCAGTAGGCCCGCAGGTTCAGCAGCGGATGGGCGGTGTCGTGAAAGGCACGTTCGGCGTCGTAGAAGAAGCACCAGGACAGGACCAGCCCCAGCACGATGGGACTCAGCACCACGAATTCCGCGCCCGGCAAGACCCACTCCCCGACCGAACAGAATCTTCGCACGGCCCAGCCCCAGCCCAGCACGTAAAGGGCCAGCCCGAAAAGCAGGAACAAGCTCAACAGGTGAATGAGTCGAGAACGGCTGTAGGTGCGCAGGATCGCGTCGCGCCGGCTGGGATCGAGCAGTAACTGACGGCGCGTGCGCTGCGAAATGAAGGCGGCGCCTAGCACCACCAGGCTCATGACCGACAAGGACAGCAGACTGGCCCAGAGGACGCCGTGACTGTCCGGATCGCTCCAACCGAAGGGTGGGTCGGGCCAAGAGGTGGGCAGGCACGCCAGATATAGCAACAGCAGCAGCAGCAGCGGCATACTTACCAATCTCCGATCCGAGCGCTTCCTAGCCTATTCTATTCCATTGGGTCCGGTCGGGAAAGCAAGAGGCAGCCGTGGGACCACCGGGGCAAAACGAAGCCGCTGTCTCACCGTCCAGTCTTGTTCCATTCCACGGTCACTTCGAGGGTCTTGCCGCTTTCGATCTGGATCGTCCGCTTGTCTTGCAACCCGCTGTCGGGATGATGCGACCGCAAGGTGTACTTGCCCGGCGGCACCTGGGCGATGCGGAACTTGCCCTCGGCATCCGTGACCGCGAACCAGGGATGGGGCACGACGTACACCCAGGCACGCATCCAGGAATGCAGCGAACAACCGATGACCACCGGCTTCTTCTGGACCTCGAAAACATGATCGATGGGCTGCGTCGCCAGCACGAACCGATTGAACTGGTCCGCCGCCACCGTGGACAGTGTCTGGACGCTGTGGTTGCACAGGTCGTTGTTGTCGAAGCGCACCGCCTGCCCGTGCTGGACGGCGACCACGCGCGGCATGAAGATCATGTCGCGCTGATCTATCAGCACCGGCGCGGCCTTCTGGAGCTTCGGCTGCGCGGGGATGTCGTCGAGCTGGAGCAGCACCGAACGCAGTCCCTTGCTCTTGCCATCGACGACCAGGTCGTAATGCTCGATCCGGCCGCCGTCCGTGGTCGTGATGATCTCCGGCTTCGGAACCTGGCCCGTGAAGCGGACCACGCCGGCAAGATTCCCCGGAGCGGGAGCATCCGCGGCCGATCCCGCGACGCCCCAGAGCAGGCATGATGCCAACAATCCGAGGAGCAAGAGTCGCATTGTGGTCATGTCTGGATTATAACGGTGCCCGGACGCGGAAGCGCGGAAAACACCGAGAGCAGCAGGGAGCGATTCATGAAGATCGTGGATGTGCGCTTGACCGGACTGGCGGGGGGCACGGTGGAGGGCGGCTGGGTCGATGACCTCAAGCCGGACGATGACCTGCACGTCATCGTCGAGGTCATCACCGACGAGGGTTTGAGCGGCGTCGGCAGCACCTTCACTAGCAAGGCGCTGACGCAGGCGGCGATGCAGCTCTTGAAGCCGCTCCTGATCGGCGAGCGCGCCGACGAGCCGATGCGCGTCAGCGAGAAACTCCGGCAGAGCTTTTTCTGGCAGGGACGCGGCGGCGCGGTCGAGCATGCCATCAGCGGCATCGACATTGCCCTCTGGGACCTGATGGGCAAGGTCTGCAATCAACCCGTGGCCCGGCTGCTGGGCGGTTGCTACCGTGACCGGATCAAGCCTTACGGCTCGCTGCTGTTCGACGAACCCGGTCCGCTCCGGGACAAGCTGCAAGCAGCGCTGGCCCGCGGCTTCAAGGCCATCAAGCTGGGCTGGCGGCCGTTTGGCCGGCGCGACGCCCGCACCGATGAACTGCTCATCGAAACCGCCCGGCGCACCGTCGGTCCCGACGTGGAGATCATGGTCGATGCCGGCGGCAGCGAGCAGTTCTGGCCGCACGGCTACAAGTGGGCCTTGCAAACCGCGAAGATGCTGGCGAACTATCAGATTGCCTGGTTCGAGGAAGCCCTGCCGCCGGACGACATCGAAGGCATCGTCGAGCTGCGCCGCCACGCGCCCTTGCCGATTAGCACCGGCGAAGTGCTGACTCGTCGGCAGAGCTTCTGGCCGTTCCTTCAGCGTCATGCCGTGGACATCATCCAGCCGGACTGCACCAAGTGCGGCGGCCTGACCGAAGCCTGGCGCGTCGGTTGCATGGCTTACGAGCACAACATCCTGCTGGTGCCCCACGGCTGGAACACGGCCGTCGGCTTGGCGGCGGACTTGCAACTGTCGGCCGCGCTGCCCGTGGCGCGTTACGTCGAGTTCCTGACGCCGTCGCCGTACATGGACGACCTGATCGTCGAGCCGTTTCGCCCGGACAAGGAAGGTTTCCTGCCTATCCCCACGAAGCCCGGCCTGGGCATCGAATTGAACCGGGAAATGCTCGAGAAATACGGAGTATGAACGTATCGTTTAGCCGCGAGCCGGAGGCGAGCGCTCGCTTCCGCAGCGCTCGCCTTCGGCTTGCGGCTAAACTCCCCCAGTTTGCCAGGTGAATCCGGCTTACCGGCACAACTGCCTTTTACGGAGAATTGTCCTCTTGCCAATCAAGGTCCATCTCCCCGGCGACCGATGGAATTGAGCAGACCGCTTGACTTGCCTCGTCCGTCCGGCGGCTGGAGGACCGCTCATGAACCGTCGCAGCCGTGAATTCTTGAATCGCTGCCGCCACGCTGGCCTGGCCGGCCTGCCATTGCTGCTCGGCGGTTGCGCCGACGAATCCCTGGTCCGCAACTGGCTGCTGCCCAAGCCGAGCGTGGCCCGCGCGGCGGCGCCGGAAGTCGCCGAGCAAATCGTGAAAGCCGCCGACGCCGATGGGAGCGAGGAATCCGAGGAATCATCCGCAAGCACGCCTCATGGCTCTCCACCCCTCTCCTCTTCTTCGCGAGAAGAAGAGGGGAGGGAGGCCTCGAAGGCTCCCCAGGTGCCCATCAGCCTGGACACCGTCCTGCGGCTGGCCGAGGAGCAAAACCCGCAGATCGGCCTGGCCCGCGCGCGCGTCGCGGAAGCCACGGCCGCCTGCGACCTGGCCCAGCGCTGGCTGCCGGACATCTACATCGGCACGGGCTATTACCGGCACGAAGGCGGCATCCAGCTGGAAGACGGCACCCTGATTCGCTCCAGCACCGGCGCCCAGCTTTCCGGCCTGGAGGTTTCGGGCCGGCTGAATCCCAAGGAAATCGCCTATCAGCGCATCAGCGCCCGGCGGAAAGAGCTGCAGCAGAAGGGCGAGCTGAGCAAGCTCACCAACGAAAACCTGCTGGAGGCCGCCACCACCTACCTGGACCTGCTGACCGTCCGCACCGGCGAGGCCATCGCCCGCGACATGCTCGAGGACCTGGAAGAGCTGGCGGGGCAAGCCGAGAAGCG
>JAGVLI010001085.1 GCA_020054355.1 Planctomycetales bacterium
CCAGGCAGCGCCGCAGTTCTTCCGCCTGTGCCGTTGGGGCATCGAGGGGCTGGAAGGTCTGCTGCCGTCGTCGGTGCGTCAATTCGCCTCGACGGATTCGGCGGCGGTGCTGAAGCATGGCGTCTCGCTGGGCCTGAACACCTGGTCCGCGTTTCTGCGCAAATTCGGCTGGGTGCGCGAGCAGATCGACAAGGTCATCTGCCATCAGGTCGGCGGCAGCCATCGGGACACGATCCTGTCCACGCTGGGCATCGCCGAGGACAAGGATTTCTCGACCTATGCCTACCTGGGCAACATGGGCACGGTGTCGCTGCCGATGACGGCGGCGCTGGCCGAGGAGCGCGACTTCCTGAAGCGGGGCGACCGCGTCGGTTTTCTCGGCATCGGCAGCGGGCTGAATTGCCTGATGCTGGGGCTGGATTGGTAGAGTCCTCGGTCCGAGGGCTTCCGCCTGGATTGGCAAAGTCCTCGGTCCCAGGGCTTCCGCCTGGGACCGCACTGCGTTCGAGGCTCCGCCTCGCGGAAGCGCCCTCGACGTGCCGCGCCCGTGGCGGCTGAAATGATGGCACCGGCCGAGTGCTGGCCTGCGAGGCAGAGCCTCGAAGGCAGCGCGTTCCCAGGCGGAAGCCCTGGGAACGAGGATAAGGTGACCAGGCCTGGCCTGGAAACGAGGACAGTGAGCACTAACCCTTATTGATTCTCATTGAGACTGGCGCGGGGGGTGTCAGTGAAATGAAACGAAACGAAACGAAACCGTGCCCCAAGGATTCCCGCAAGAGTGACGAGTGCGCCGATGAACGACCTTTACCCCTTCCAGAACCACTACCAGACCATTGCCGGCCATCGTCTGCACTACCTCGACGAAGGCAGCGGCGATTCGGTCGTCATGGTACATGGCAACCCGTCGTGGTCGTTCTACTATCGCAATCTCGTGCTGGGCCTGCGCGGTTCGCAGCGCTGCATCGTGCCCGACCATATCGGCTGCGGCCTGTCGGACAAACCGACCGACGACCGCTATGCCTACACCCTGCGGCAGCGCGTCAATGATCTCGAAGCCTTGCTCGACCGGCTGAACGTGAAGGACAACATCACGCTGGTGGTCCACGACTGGGGCGGCATGATCGGCATGGCCTATGCCGTCCGGCACCCGGAACGCATCGCCCGGCTGGTGATCCTCAACACGGGAGCTTTTCATCTGCCAGCCTCGAAGGGCTTTCCCTGGCAGCTGCGACTGGTGCGCAACACGCCGCTGGGCGCGGTGCTGGTGCGCGGCCTGAACCTCTTTTGCCGAGGCGCGGTGCGTTCGTGCGTGACGCGGAAACCCATGAGTCCCGAGGTGCGGGCGGGCTTCCTGCAACCCTACGATTCCTGGGCCAACCGCATCGCCGTCCTGCGCTTCGTCCAGGACATTCCGCTCCAGCCCGGCGATCCGGGTTACGACCTCGTGACTGAAGTGCAAGACAATCTCCGGCAACTCGCCCAGGTGCCGATACTGATCTGCTGGGGCTTGCGCGACTTTGTCTTCGATCGTCATTTCCTGGAAGAGTGGGAGCGGCGCTTCCCGACCGCCGAGGTGCATCGCTTCACCGACGCCGGCCATTACGTACTGGAAGACGCCGGCGAGGAAATTCTGTCGCTGGTGCGCAAATTCCTGGCCGAGCATCCCTTGCCCGCCGTCGTGTCATGAGTCAGCTTCCCGTCTTCAACGTCGCCGCCCATCTGCCGGACCTGGCCCGGCGTCAGCCGGATACCCTGGCCGTGCTGTGTCCCGTCAAATCGGATCGTCACGGACGGGCAGAATACCTCCGCTGGACCTGTCGGCAACTGAACGACGAGAGCGACCTGCTCGCGCACGGCCTGGAAGCCATCGGCGTGAAGCGGGGCGTACGTACCGTGCTGATGGTCAAGCCGAGCCTGGAGTTCTTCGCGCTGACCTTCGCGCTCTTCAAGATCGGCGCTGTGCCGGTGCTGGTCGATCCGGGCATGGGCGTCAAGCACCTGGGGAAGTGCCTGGCGGAAGCGGAGCCGGCTGCGTTCATCGGCATTGCGAAAGCACATGTCGGGCGGTTGCTATTGGGCTGGGCGAAGCGGACGTTGCGGACTCTCGTCACCGTCGGGCGGCGTTGGGGATGGGGTGGCTATGTACTGGCGCAGGTAGCCGAAAAGGGAAAGCAAGTGGCGGCCGGATCGCCGTATCCGCTGGCACAAACCGCTGCCGAAGAAACCGCCGCCATCCTGTTCACCAGCGGCAGCACCGGGCCGCCCAAGGGCGCGGTGTATACGCACGGCATTTTCGCGTCACAGGTCGAAATGTTGCGCACGCTTTACGACATCCGGCCCGGCGAAATCGACCTCTGCACCTTTCCGCTGTTTGCCCTGTTCGCTCCGGCATTGGGCATGACAGCGGTCATTCCCGACATGGACGCCACCCGGCCTGGTTCAGTGCATCCGCCGAACGTGGTCGCGCCGATTCAATCATTCAACGTGACGCATCTGTTCGGGTCGCCCGCGCTGTTGCGCCGCGTGGTGAGCGCGGGCAGTCTGTTGCCGTCGCTAAAGCGGGTCATCTCCGCCGGGGCGCCGGTGCCGGCGGACCTCATCGAGAAATTCACGGCCCTGCTGCCGGCGGGCGCACAGTTCTTCACGCCCTACGGCGCCACCGAGGCGCTGCCGGTCTGCTCCATTGGCAGTGAGGAGATTTTGAAGGAAACCCGCTTTCGCACTGCGGAGGGCGGCGGGGTCTGCGTCGGTCGGCCGGTGGCGGGCATGACCGTGCAGGTGATCCGCATCAGCGACGAACCGATTCCTAGCTGGAGCGACGACCTGCTGCTGCCAGCGGGCGAAATCGGCGAAATTGTCGTGCGCGGCCCGGTGGTGACGCGCGAATACTACAATCGGCCGGAAGCCACCGCCCTGCACAAGATTGTCGATGCCCAGTGCGGCGGCGTCCATCATCGTATGGGCGATGTGGGCTATTTCGACGACCGAGGCCGGCTCTGGTTCTGTGGCCGAAAGGCGCATCGAGTGCGGACGGCGAGCCAAACACTATTTACCATTCCTTGCGAAGCCGTCTTCAACACGCATCCGGCCGTCTTTCGCACAGCGCTGGTGGGCGTCGGTCCTGCAGGGCAGGCTCGGCCGGTACTATGCGTCGAACTGAAAGAAGACAAGAAGAACGCGAACCGCGAACAGGTGCACCGCGATTTGCTGCAACTCGGCGCGGCGCTGCCGCACACGCGCGAGATCGCCACGATTCTCTTCCACCGCAAATTCCCGGTCGATATTCGCCACAACGCCAAGATTTTCCGCGAACAGCTGGCCGAATGGGCCGCGAGGCAACTGGCATGAAGGCGCTGGTCACCGGCGGCGGCGGGTTTCTCGGCAGCGCCATCGTTCGCCGGCTGGTGGCGCACGGCGACCGCGTTTGCAGCCTATCGCGCGGCGACTATCCCGAACTGCGGGCGCTGGGCGTCGAACTGGTGCAGGCCGATATTGCCGATGCCGAAGCGGTGCTTCGTGCGGCGGAAGGCTGCGACCTCGTCTTTCATGTGGCCGCCCGTCCGGGTATCTGGGGCAAGTACGAGGACTACCACCGCATCAACGTCGTCGGCACGGAAAACGTGCTGGCCGCCTGCCAGCGCCATGGCATTCGCCGGCTGGTCTACACCAGCTCGCCAAGCGTGGTTTTCGATGGCAAGGACATGGAAGATGTCGATGAATCGGTGCCCTATCCAGAGCATTATCACGCCCACTATCCGAAAACCAAGGCCATCGCCGAGAAGCTGGTGTTAGCCGCGAACGGGGCCGACCTGGCCACCGTGGCGCTGCGTCCGCACCTGATCTGGGGACCGGGCGACAATCAGCTGGTGCCGAGGATCATCGCGCGGGCGAAGGCGGGCCGGTTGCGGCGCATCGGGCCAGCGGACAAGCGGGTAGATACCGTCTACATTGATAATGCGGCGGATGCGCATCTCCTGGCAGCGGATCGTTTACAGCCGGGGGCAGCCATCGGCGGGAAAGCGTACTTCATCAGCCAGGGAGAGCCGATCCCGCTCTGGGACATGATTAACGGCATCCTCGCCGCCGCCGACCTGCCGCCAGTGACGCGGAGCATGCCGTTGGGCGCTGCCCTGGCGGTCGGCTGGCTGTGCGAAGCGGTATACGGCTGCCTGGGCATACGCAGCGAACCGCCGATGACCCGCTGGCTGGCGCGCGAACTTTCCACCGCCCACTGGTTCAATATTGATGCGGCGCGATGCGACCTGGGCTACGAGCCGAAGGTTTCGACGGCGGAAGGCTTGAACCGATTGCGAGCCGCGCTCTCTCAATCGGGTTGAACCATGACGCTCGTGAAAAACAATCAATAGCTGACAGCTAATAGCTGTTAGCTGTCAGCTATTCATCGAGTATTTTGGCGTGAAACTCGGATTCGTCCGACATTTGTGCAGACGACACAGGACTTCCTCATGACGGTAAGAACGCGCTTTGCTCCCTCACCCACCGGCTACCTGCACATCGGCGGCGTGCGCACGGCCCTGTTCAACTGGCTGTTCGCCCGCAAGCACGGTGGGCAGTTCATCCTGCGCATCGACGACACCGACGCCGGCCGGAACATCGAGGCAGCCCTCGCGCCCATCCTGCACGGCTTCAAGTGGCTCGGCATCGACTGGGACGAAGGCGCGGAAGTCGGCGGCCCGTATGCCCCGTACTACCAGTCGCAGCGGCTGGAGCGCTACCAGGCGGCGGTGAAGGCGTTGCTCGACAAGGGGCTGGCGTACTGGGACTATTCAACCGAGGTCGAGCGCAAGGCGGAGCGCGAGGCGGCGGACAAAGAGAAACGACCCCATCATTACAGCCGCCGCTGGCTGGCCGAGACGGCCGCGGATCGTGCGAAATTCGAGGCCGAGGGCCGTCAGGGAAGTGTCCGGCTCAAGATGCCGCGCGAGGGAACGTGCGAGTTCAACGACCACATTCGCGGACCGATGAAGGTAGCCTGGGCACAGGAGCAGGACCACTTCATCACCCGCACGGACGGCTCCTGCCTTTACAACCTGGCCAACGTCGTCGATGACTTCGACATGAAGATCACGCACGTCATCCGGGCCGAGGAGCATCTGTCGAACACGCCCCGACAGATCTTCATCGCCCAGGGACTCGGTTACCCGCTGCCGGAGTATGCACACCTGCCATTCGTGGCCGAGCCGGGCAGCAAGCGCAAGCTGAGCAAGCGCGAGCTGGAGAAATACTTGAAGAACGCGGATTTCAAGAAGGTCAACGAGCACGGCAGGGCCATCGCCGAGAAGCTTGGCCTGGAGATGAAGCCGGAGACGTTCAACCCGGTGATCGTCGATTTCTACGAGCAGGTCGGCTACCTGCCGCAGGCCGTCGTGAACTACCTGCTGCTGCTCGGCTGGGCCTACGACGACAAGAAGGAGTGGTTCACGCGCCAGGAGATGATCGACCTGTTCAGCCTGGAGAAGGTAAACAAGGCGGCGGCCAGCTTCGACGTGAAGAAGCTCTTCGCGTTTCAAGAGCACTACATGCAGGAGCTGCCGTTGGAGGAGAAGGTGCGGCGGGTGCTGCCATTCCTGGAGAAAGCTGGCGTGCCAAGCGGTCAAGCCGCGGGGACGGTCGCGGCCATCGTCCGCGCTGCCGGCGACCGCATCAAGGTGGCGGGCGACATCCTCGATTACTGCGATTTCTTCACGCCGGACGATCGGCTAAAATATGACGAGAAGGCATTCGACAAGAGCATCCGCAACGACGCCAACGCCCTTCCTCTCCTGAAGCGCGTCGCGGACCTGCTGGCGAAGGCCGAGCCGTTCGAGACGGCCGCGCTGGAGAAGCTACTGCACGACTTCCTGCAAGCCGAGGGCCTGAAGTTCAACCGGCTGCACGCGCCGCTCCGGGTGGCCCTGACTGGCAAGGCGGTCGGCTTCGGTCTGTTCGATACGCTGGCGATTCTCGGCAAGGAACGGTCCTTGACGCGGATTGAACTGGCGGCAGGACGGGTGAATGTTTGAGTGCAGGCGAAATTGCAATGAATCAAGACTTCCCAGAACGACTTGCGGACGATGAGTGGCAAGAATGGTATCTGCTGACGCCGCAAGAACGATGGCGGGAAACCCAGAAACTCTGGGCCTATTACCTGCTGGTCGGAGGTTCGCTTGATCCCGAACCCGATTCGCAAAGTCCTTTTGACTCGTTTCTCCCGCGCTCTCCGGCTCCTATGTTGAAATATCATCAGGCCGTTTTTGATCGATTGGGACTCGTGCCACGGCTCTCCGAGTCGTCAATTGTGAAACTCGCAAAGCGGGAGCGGAAGTGCAAAGTTGCTTTCCCTCCTTCAATGAGGGAGTGGTATTCGATCGAAGGCGCAGTGGCTTTGCTTGATCAGTCCAGCAACGGTGATTCCGGCGCCCATGCGCTACCGCTGGCGCGGTTGGGCGAGAGCATGAATGACCATTTGGACCAACCCAATCAAGCAGCAAAGGATTACTTGCTCGTTTTTACTGCGGGCGAAGCCGGGCTGCCGCTTTATGTGCATGTCGACGGCTCCGATGATCCACCTGTGTATGTAGATAACAGCAAATACACAAATGGCGACACATTGAAGATTGAGTGGCTTCCGTGGAAGCCGACGTTTTCCAAGTTCGTTTTCGACTGGATGGCTCAAGCTGATGGCTGATTTCGCGAGTGGTCGGCTCTCGCCGTTTTGCAGTCTGCCGGGCCACACCGGGACGATTCCAGGTCCTGAAACAATCGATCACTCCTGACAACATCTGCAAGGTAAAGGACTATGACCCAGCCGCTAGACGCCGGCAAAACGCCAGATGCACCGGCCAACTTCATTCACCAGATCATCGACGAGGATAACGCCTCCGGCAAGCACGGCGGGCGGGTGCAGACCCGCTTTCCGCCGGAGCCGAACGGCTACCTGCACATCGGCCATGCCAAGTCGATCTGCCTGAACTTCGGCACCGCGCTGAAGTACGGCGGCAAGTGCAACCTGCGCTTCGACGACACCAACCCCGTCAAGGAAGACATCGAGTACATCGAATCGATCCAGCAGGACGTGCGCTGGCTCGGCTTCCAGTGGGATAACCTCTACTACGCTTCCGATTACTTCGAGCAGCTCTACGAGTGGGCCGTGCAGCTCATCCAGAAGGGCAAGGCGTATGTCTGCGATTTGACCGCGGACGAGGTCAGCAAGACGCGCGGCACGCTGACCAAGCCCGGCACCGAAAGCCCATATCGCAACCGCAGCGTCGAGGAAAACCTCGACCTCTTCCAGCGAATGCGCGCCGGCGAATTTCCCGACGGCACCCGCACCCTGCGGGCCAAGATCGACATGGCCAGCAACAACATC
>JAGVLI010000149.1 GCA_020054355.1 Planctomycetales bacterium
ACCACCAGGCTAGCCTTGTCGGCCAGCGCCCGGCGCAGCTCGGCGAGATGTGCCGGGACGGCAGGCTCCTGGCGGAGCGCTCGCAGTCGATCCAGCTTCGCATCCAGTCCGCGCAACTTGGCCATGTGTGGAAGGGTAGGTTGTATGAAACAGTCGCCAGGCCGCGCTCAGCGGGATGGCTTGGGAACCAATTTGGGATCGAACGGCTTCAGGAACGGCCCCGCTGGGGAATCGAGCTGCCGCAGGGCATCGAGGTAATGGGCGTTGCTCAGGCGGTTCGACTCGCTGCGCAGCGGCGATGGGCCGTCCCCCAGCAGTTCCACAAAGGGCGTGGGGTTGATTTCGTAAACCTGGACGCGGCCATCGACCAGGCCGAAATCGGCCCGCCCGTAGTCGATGCCTGCCAAGTCGAATGCCTTGCCGACCACATCTCGGTACGGGTTGTCGCGCACGATGCGCAGCTCGTCTTCGTAAAGCTCCGGCGTGGCGATGCCATCCTCGCCCTCCTTCGCCCGCCAGTCGCGTTCGTGGACGCAGGTGTCGGCCACGCTGCGGTCGCCGATACGATAAATGGCCAGGCGTCGGAAGAGGCCGGGCCGCACCGGCTGCCCGGCGTACTCGACAATCAGGATGGTCGTCAGCGGAATGCCGGCGGCCACCGCTTCGGCGATGGCGCCGCGGACTTCCTCCCACCGATTCAGCAACTGGCTGATAGGCCCGCCGTGGCTCGCTTCGATGCGCAGGAAGACCGGCCAGCGCTGCGGCCGTACGCCTTCCTCGGCGCGGTAGGCGTTGAACTGGTTCATTCCGGCGAGGTAAAGCTGGCGCAGCAAGCCAAACCGGCTGGCAACTCGCGCCGGATCGTTCAGCACTCGCACCCCCTGGGCGCGTAGCTGCCGGTATGCCGCCGCCGCCGACCGCAGCCCCGACCAGGAAAGCATGTCCAGGTTGCCGAAAATGTACGTAGCGCGGGGCAGCCGGGGCGCGGCAAAGAGTTCGGCATAGGCTAGCTTCGCGATGTCGCGATCCCTCGCCGCCGCGATCACGGCATCGATGGAAGGAACCTTGGCATTGGCCAGCAGGAAGACGATCATGGCTTCAAGGTAACGGAGCCGCCCGGATCGCTCAAGAGCAGCGACGACCCAATGGCCGCCGATGGCATGGCGGAATTCCGAAAATTGTTGAAACGAAGTCGATCCGTCGCGACGTTGATAGTGGCAGACTGCCTGGATCGCTGGCCGCGGAGCTTCATGCTGTGCAACCGGGTCTTCCCCAGGTTCCCGAAGCTCGACTCCTGGAGCTGGCCAAGGCCGGCGACCGGGAAGCGTTCGGCCGCGCCCTGGGACCGTACCTGCCGATGCTGTATGCCTACAGCCGCAGCCTCTGCGCCGATCACCATATCGCCCAGGACGTGGTGCAGCAGACCGCCCTCATCGCGTACCGGAAGATTGGCTTCTTGTTCCCGGAAGTGGATTTTGGCAGCTGGCTCAAGGGCATTGCTCGCCGAGAAGCTCTCTCCGAGCGGCGCAAAGCGGCCCGATTGCGGCCGGTGGTCGAGGACATCCTCGAAGCCGTCTATGACGATCCGACTCCGGAGGCCCTGGGGCCGGAACGCGAGGCCCTCGGCGAGTGCCTGAAACGGCTCCAGGGCCAGAGTTCGGCCATCCTCACGGCCCATTACTTTCAGGGCGAGAAACTGACCGACGTGGCCCGCCAGCTGGGCCTGAACGGCAACACCGTCCGCACGCTGCTGCATCGCGCCCGCCTGGCCCTGGCGGAATGCGTGCGCGGCCGTCTGGCCCCGGAGAACTCATGATGCCGCTGTCCTGCGACGAAGCCCGCTTGCTCCTCAGCGACCTGCTCACCGGGGCGCTCGTGCCGGCTGATGCCGACCAACTCGACTCTCATCTTGCGGAGTGCGAAAGCTGTCGGGTCCATGCGCACGCCTACTGCCGGCTGGACCGGGCACTCGGCGAAATGGCCGCGCAGGCGTATCTGCCAGGGATCGCGTCCCAGATCGACGCAGCGCTGGCTGCCGAACCGACTCCGGTTCTGGAACCGTCGCACCGTAAATCCACCTTGCTGCGCTCCCGCTGGCTGCTGGTCGCGGCCAGCCTGCTCGTCGCCGTCGCATCGGCATTCTGGTTTACCCGCCCGTCAGCCGACCCGGTGATCGCCCGGCTGGAACGGGTCGAAGGCGAAGTCTACATCGTGACCGGCGAAGCGCAGGAGCCTGCCAGGGCTGGCCGGGAAGTGCGTTCCGGCCAGGGACTGCGGACGGTGGGCGAGGAGAGCGGAGCGGTCGTCGTTTATGCCGACGCCACCCGCCTGGAGATCGGACCGGATTCCACCCTCGGCGAATTGACGGGCAGCGGCGGAAAGCAAGTCTTGTTCCTGGATGGTGCCCTGAGCGCCGATGTGACCAAACAAGCGGACGGCCAGCCTCTGGTCCTGATGACGCCGCACGCCAAGGTCGTCGTCCAGGACACGCGCTTCAGCCTCATCCACTCCCAGGAAGCGACCCGCGTCGATCTGGAAAAGGGGGCGGCGCAGCTCACCCGGCGCAGCGACGGCGAATCGGTGGCCATGGCGCCCGGCACGTTTTCCATCGCACGGTCGCTGGCGGAATCGCTGGAATCCCTGCCATTCCCGGCGCAGTTCAGCAAGCCGCGCGCCAACTTGCCCGCTTCGCTCGAACGCATCTGGGCGCTGGCGTTCGCGCCGGACGGCC
>JAGVLI010000095.1 GCA_020054355.1 Planctomycetales bacterium
CATCGCGGCCGGATCGCGGGCGGGGGCGCGCAAGGTCAGCGGTTGCAGGATCGGTCCGGAGAGCGCCGTCCATAACACGATGCCGAACACCCAGCGATAGTCCATGAATACTGCCTCCTCGAACGTGTGCCCGGGCGTGCCGGGCAATGTCCCGTTGGGGAGGTGGAAGAGCAAGGGTTGTGCCAGAAGGCCGACGAAGGGCCAAGAAAATCGGGCCGACGCCGAGCGGCGAACTCAGCTTCTGCGGCGTTTGTCGTCGGTGGGGTGGGCATCGGCGGGCGGCCAGAGTCCTTCGGCCGCCAGTCGGTTCTCCAAGGCAAGCTGGGCCTCGGCGGACAGGGTGCGGCGGTTCCGGGCCGCCAGCAAGCGGAACTGCCCCATCAAGGCTTCGGGCAGCCGGAAGCTGACGGTTTTTTGCTTGTGGCGGTCATTCTTTTGGCGATTGGCGCTCATGCCCAGATTGTACGGTAGCGTACAGTCGGCGGGCAATGAAAAAGTCGCAAGGATTCGGCAATCTCTGGCAGGTCCTATTTTGTGCTTGAAAAATAAATCCACAGGGGCCATATTAACGCCGTCATTCGGCCTGACGCAGGCATGCGAATTGGAGCGGGGCGTGGTGAAGACACGTGGATGGGCGACCACGGCGTTGACATCTGCCCTGCTCCTTTTGCTTTCCAGCCGGGACTGCCCTGGTTGCTTTACGGCCGGCCACGTCGTTTGCCGCACCCATCCCAGCTGATTCGCGGCCGCCCGGACGATTGCCGCCGGGCTGGCTCGTTAGTAACATATATAAATACGTTGCTTTGAAGTCGCCTGCCCTGGACGGGAGCAGCGCCCCCCTGCCCGTCATGGTTCTTGAAGATGGACCGGCGGCAGCCGGTCTGGCTCGCAGCGAGAGGCGGTGGTGATCTTGTCCGCAGCTTTCCCGAAAGCCAGGGAAAACGTCTTGCTGGCGCATGTACCGCGCGCCGAGTTCCAGCGGCTGCAAGCGCAGCTGGAGCCAGTGTCGCTGGAGTTTCGTGCCCCGCTGTACGAGCCGGGGGACGCGATCCGCCATGTCTACTTTCCGCTGAGCGGCGTGATCTCGATGCTCGCCGTCATGGCGGATGGGCAAGGCATCGAGCTGGCCGCCTTGGGCTGCGAAGGGCTGGTCGGCCTGCCTGCGCTCCTGGGGGCCTTCATCACGCCCTTTCGCTTCCTGGTGCAAGTTCCCGGCGAGGCGCTGCGGCTGGATGCGCGGGTATTGCAGGCCGAAAGCCAGCGAGCGGGGCCGCTCCATCAGGTGCTTTACCGCTATGCCAACGCCTTCCTGATGCAGTTGGCCCAGGCGGCGGCCTGCAACGGCTTGCACACGGTGAAGCAGCGCTGCTGCCGCTGGCTGCTGATGACCCACGACCGGGTGCGCGCCGATGCTTTTCCGCTGACCCAGGATTTCCTGGCCCGGATGCTGGGCGTGCGGCGGGCCAGCGTGGCCGATGTGGCCCGCATGCTCCAGCGCGATGGACTGATCCAGTACCACCGCGGCATGCTCACCATCCTGGACCGCGCAGGCCTGGAAAAAGCTGCTTGCGAATGCTATCAACTCATCCAGCGCGAGTTCAGCCGGCTCGGCGGCGATGCTTGACCGATGCGGCTTCGCAGGAGCGGTCGCGCAGGCCAAGCTCGTAAGGCCCGCTGTACTGCCATCGAACCCGTTGAAACAATGTCGCTGGTCCGCACAGCGGGCCCGCGAGTCGCCCAGGATGAGCGAGCCGCTTACCACGGAAAGCGGAACAGCCAACCCAGCAGCAGCAGGATGCCCGCCGCCACCAAGCCAAGGATCCAGTACGTCTGCCGTTCGCTGCGCGTCGCCATGAGCGGTTTTCTCCTCGCTGGAGACAGTCTCAGGTGATCTTGACCTGGCTGAACGCATCGGGTTCGGTGGCGATCATCCGTTGCAACACGTCGATCTTCGTGCCGATGAAAGCCACGTTCGGCACCTGGATCGTGTCGCGGTTGGCCCCCGCGGTCCGGATGACCAGGTCGCCCGACCCCGCGCCGAGAATCCAGTGGCGGAACACGTCGTCGCGGTGCTTCTCGACCACGATGCCCTGGGTGTCGTAGCTGCGCGAGCCGGCGCCGAAGACGAACTCCTGCGTGATCTGGCCGGGTTTGATCCGCCAGAAGCTCATGCGGTCGAAGACGAACACCGCCAGGAACCAGGCGAGGAACATCAGCGTGGAAAAGAACAGGTAGCCGCCCAGGTTCATGTGGATCGACAGGTTGCCGGCCCAGGCCAGGATGGGGTCCCACCATTCGAGGTAGGCGAAGAGCACCGTGAGCAGCAGCATGCTCAAGACCACCATGCCGGACGCCAAACCGCGCACACTGACGTTGGTGATGAGCACGACGAAGAACAGCGTCACGAAGAAGATGACGCCGACGTTGCTGCTGGGGTGGAACCACTCCACGACCTGGCCGATCTGGTGCTGCTGCCCCTGAAAGTAGGTAGCGGCGGCCAAGATGTAACCGACCGTCCACACCGGCCACCAGTACAGCAAGGGGGAATGGCTGACGATCTTCAGTTCGGGCACCCGCTTGGCGTCGGCCTCCAGCTCGGACTTGGTCGGCGGCGCGGCGACCAAG
>JAGVLI010000957.1 GCA_020054355.1 Planctomycetales bacterium
CGGCAGGCGAATGCGCTCGGCGAGCGCCACGGCAGCGGCGAAATCGCGGCAGGGTTCCAACTGGGCCGCCCAATCGCCGCGCTTCAGCAGTTCGAGCGAAGAGTCGATGGACTCGCCGGTGACATATTCGCGCGGCACCCCTTCGCCAAAACCTTCGGTGCCGTCGTCGAGCACGCAGCGGACCACGACGTTATCGGTGGAGTCGCGCGTATGCGAGGCATGGCGGATCGGTTTCCGCAGCGGGATGCGCACCTGAAAGGCGGTCAGTTCGACGATTTTCAAGGGTTGGTTCCATCCAGGGCGAAGCGAGGGGGTGAGGCTCGACTACGGCAGGCAGGTTGCGGTATTTGTCCCGTAGGGACAATTGAAAATAGCCCAGCACTTCAGTGCTGGGGATCGGCCCGCAACCCGGCCGACTCCGTCCCGTAGGGACGATTGAGCCTCAATCCCCCACGTAGCGAGGATCATACTCGATGCCATGTTTCTTCAGGAAGGCGAGGTACTCCTGTTCAAATGTCAGACGCCGATGGTGCTCGACCTGATTCTGGATGTAGGCAACAGTCGTATCAATCTGGGAGACGCCGATGCTGAATGCCCCGTAACCTTCCTGCCAGCCGAACCGCCGATACTCCGGGAATGTCTCGTGGACCCATTTCGAGGAAGCGCCCTTGATGATCTGCAGCGCCTTGGCAATCGACAAGGTGGATGGGACCGATAGTAAGATGTGTGCGTGGTTTTCGATGCCACCGATGGCTAGCGCCGTCATCCGGTTTTCGCGGGCGATACCGCCCAGGTACGGCCAGAGTCGCTCTTGCAGCGCGGGAGGTATCAGGTTCCGTCGTTCCTTGGTGCTGAACACGCAATGATACAAGCCGCTGACGTACGAATGGGCCATTTTCGGCACTCCCTGGCGGCACGGTTCAACCGTCCCTACGGGACGGAGCGGAGGTTGCTTCCGCCGGAAACCCAGCACTGAAGTGCTGGGCTATTTTCAGATGTCCCTCCGGGACAAAAAATCGCCCTGTCTCTCCGCCGAAACAATGCGTCTGCACCCAAGCGATCACGAAGCTCCGTTGCCCGAAGCCGGTTCGGTCGCCAATTCCTCCGCGCGGACGATATGGCGTAGGGATAGATGCTCGGATCTCTCGGGCACTTCCCCAGTCGTCGCCACGGGCAACACGACGCGCGTTCGGAGCACCAGCGCCTGGTCGGGATGATGAATGTTGTAGGTGCGACCGTCGGTGGCATAGAGCCGAAACGGCACGAATGGCCGGGACCGCAACAGGTCGAGCAAGTCTTGAGCGCTCATGAATGACCCTCCCGTTCCCCGATGGCGGACTATGCCAGCTGACTGAAGACCTTCGCGGCCGCCGCCGAAAGTCGGACCGGCAAGAACGAGGCAGACGGATACAAATAATCTTCGCCGGAATCATCGACGATGCGAATGTATCCCTGCGCGAGCGCTTTCCGATCCGAGCGGATTCGATAAAGCCTACGCAGCTCCAGATCGACGTGACCATGCGTGTCAATGCAGAGCGCGAAGTTCGCTCGAAGCCAAAGCGCCAGCGGACGACGGGGTCGATTAGTCGAGAAACCGCTTGATTTTGAAGTCGCGCCTGCCGATGCCGTGTGCTTCATACCAGTGAACCTCCGCCCGGCGAATGCTGCCGTCAGCCAGTTGAACGGTTGCGTTGCCTTTTTCAACTGTCCTTCCGGGACAAAGCGTTCAGGCCGACATTCGTTACCGCGCTCGGTTGGACCAAAGGTGGCCAACGGTTATATCCGATTGCTGGATCATTTGACCGATACAGCCGGATCAACTCGACCTCCTTCTGGTTTACCTCGCGATCCCCAGCAGTGTCTGACTCCCACAAAATTTCTTTTCTGATCGAAAAATCGCGTCGTTGTTCTCGCGTGAAATCCGCGGCGATCAGTGAACTGCTCGCGCTACCAAAGTAATTGATGCTGTCGGTAAGATCTTTACCGATGTAGATCTTTCCATTCGGGTAAGTAATCTTGTAGATGACTTTCATGCGAGATTGCGCTACCTACCGATGATGCAAACTATCATAACACAACCACACGCCCAGCCCCATCACCAGTACGGCGCTGACGATCGGCAACGCCTGGAACAAGCGGCTATCTTCCCAGCGCGAGCCGGCTAGCTTTTTGGCGCGGACGACCAGGATGCCGATGACCACCAGCACCAGGGCCAGGCCGGCGCTGAAGGCCAGGAGCAACGGCAGCGCCAGCCAGAGCCGTTGTGCCTTGACCGCGAAAACGAACATCACCAGGGCTTCCGGGCAGGGGACTAGCCCGCCGTGTATGCCCAGCACCAGCAGGCCCCAGAGGCTGACCGGCCGGGCTTGGCCATGCTCGTCGTGCGTGTGGTCCGTTGGACCGTGATGATGGTGATGTCCATGACCGTGATGGTGGTGATGATGCCCGCCGCCGAGGTGGACGTGATCTGCCTGGCCGGTGAGTCGGCGCAAAAGCAGCCAGAAGCCCAGGCCGGCGACCAGCAGGCCGCCGAGGATACCGAGGCCCGTCTGCACGTCGTCGGGCACCTGGCCGGGGTAGAACCAGGGCAGCACCAGCGCCAGCAGCAGGACCGTGCTGGTGTGGGTCAACGTGGTCACCACGCCGAGCAGGACCGCATGCCAGGCCGTGCCGCGTTCGCCGACCAGGTAGGCTGCCACCAGCGTTTTACCGTGGCCGGGCGTCAAGGCGTGGCCCGCGCCCAGGATGGCCGCCAGGTAGAGCAGTATCCAGAAGTTGCGGCCGGGATCGAGCAGCAGTTCCAGCAAGCTGCTGGTGGGAGGCGGACCGGCTGTCGGGGTGGCTTCGGGCTGCGGCATGGGCAGCAGTTCGGGAACTTCAATGGGCTTGCCGTGAAAGGTCGCGGACAGCTTGCGCAGCTTGACGTCGTCGCCGGGGCGCAGGTCGATGGTGGCCCGCTTTTTCAGGGCCTCGTCCGGTTCACTGCGTTCCAGGATGTAGAGCGCGCTTTCCGGGGCCAGCGATAAGTTGACGCGGCCCGCTTCCAGCTCATAGGTGATGTCCTGATAGGTGAGACGATAGTTCTTGTCCGGCGACAGCGTCCAGGGCGCGCGAAAGACAAAATCGCACTGCAAGCTGTCCTTGAGCTGATAGCCGTGCTTGACGCAAGTAAAGTTCAGTTCCTTGCCGTCCAGCTCGGCGACTTGCAGTTCGGCCACCTTGGTCGCGTAGTTGCGCGTAAAGGCGTCGTAGAACTCGCGCGGCGTGTCGAGCTTTCGCAGTTCCTCGGCCTTCAAGATTTCGGGCAAGTCCTTGAAGACCACCGTCCATTCATCGACTTCGAGGTGAAATTCAACCAGCAGCGCGTCGGGCGTGATCCGCAAGACGATGACGCGGTCGTGCAGGTTCTTGGGAACTGGATGTGCTTGGACCGTCTTTGCCGTCAGCAGAAGCAGGACGGCTGCAACCAGGACGTGACAGCCAGACGAGGTGGCAAGGTGACAAGGTGATATACGAGCGGACATCAGCGTTTCACCTTGATTCTGCCGTAGGGTCCGCTGTGCGGACCATGAGAGCGGGCATATGGTCCGAAGCCAGCGAATGGTCCGCACAGCGGACCCTACAAGTATTTATTTCTTGGGCTTGCAGTGGCTCAGCGCCATCAGCACGTAGCCGGTGACCAGGTTCGGGTCGCCTTCCATCCACTGATCGACCTCGTTGAGCCAGCTGCCGTTGGACTGCTGCAGCTTGGCCAGCTTTTCGACCAGTTCTTGCCGCCAGGCGTGCTTCTTGCCGTCGGGCGTCTCGACCACGTCCACGCCCATTGCGTCCAGGCACTTGGCCATCGTGTGATAGTAGTAGTACAGACCGCGTTCCTTGCGGGCGTCGGGCATGCCGGGGTTGCGGTCCACGGAATAGTTCTTGCGGATCCATTCCATCGCCTTGACGATGCGCGGGTCGTCCTTGGCAGCGCCGCAATAGATCAGGCTCTTGATCCCGGCGTAGGTCATGCTGCCGTAGCCGACCAGCGAACCGTCGGTGGTTTCGACCTTGGTCTGGCCGCCGGCCGCCGCGCTGTAGATGAAGCTGCCGTCGTTGATCTTGCCGGCCCAGGGTTGATCGTTGTGCTCGCCCTTGAGGTTCTGGCAGCGGCTGACGAAGATCATCGCCTTCTTGTAGGCGGGGTCGCTCTGCGGCACGCCGGCAGCCTTCAGGGCGTCGAGGAAAATCTGCGTGTTGGACAGGTCGGGGCGCGATTTGCTGTCGTAGCCTGCCCCGCCGTAAAAGTCGTCCTTGGCATCCTTGCCGTTGGCATCGTCCCATTGCAGCTTCTTCAGGAAGCCCGCCGCGTCCTTCACGACCTTGCCGTACAGGTCGGAGCGATTCGCGGCTTGCAGCGCCATGACGTTGACGCTGGTGACGTAGTTCAGGAGTTGCGGCCGGGGGTCTTCCTTGCCCGCGATATGGCCGCTCTTGGAATTGATCAGCCGTCTTTCGATGTAGTTCAGCGCCTTCTCGGCCATCGGGTCTTTCGATGTGATCTTGCCGGTTTCCAGCAAGCCGGTCAGGATGATGCCGGTGCAGCCAGGACTTTTCGTGGCGCTCCAGCTGCCCCGGTCATCGCCTTCGCTTGTCTGGGTTTTCCTCAGAAAAGCGATGGCCTTGTCAACGGTCGCTTCCCAGAGTTTGGGGTCGGCCGCGGCCTTGGGGTCGGCACCTCGGCTGCGCTGGGGCAACAGGGTCAGGGTCAGGCCCGCTCCGGCCAGGGTCAGCCAGCGTCTACGGTCCATGGAGTCACCTCGTCGAGCATCGGGGTAGGAATGTCGTCCGGGATCGAATGGCAGCAAACCCGGTGCCAGCTTATTCTAGGGGTCTTTTCCTGGGATTTCGCCCTGCCAGCGGCTGCTTTTTCACCAGCGCTGGACGTTTCTTGACCAGTCCGTGATTGTAGCTCATGGGGCGGGCGGTTTCGAGGGTGAACTGGGGCCGCAGCGCTCGCCTTCGGCTCGCGGCTAAACGTTGGCAGCCACCTCGATCGGTTTCCCCTCGCGGGCCGATTGCGCCAGGGCGTCCAGCACCAGCAGCGTCTTCACCGCTTCCTCCGGGTCGGGCCGCACGGGTTCGCCTTGCAGCACGGCTCGGCCGAAATCCTCGATCATGTGCTGAATCTGGTCCTCGCCGTCGAAGACGATTTCCTCGTCCGGCTGGTGATTGCGGTGTAACAGAGAGATGGCCCGCCGGCCGGGCACCCACATGTCCGGCGTCCAGATCACGCCTTCGGTCCCGGTGATTTCCAGCTGGCCGCGCAAGGGCAGCGTGAAGCCGCAATCGAAGGCAGCCATGCGGCCGTCGGCGAACCAGAGCAGGCCGTTCATTTCGATATCGACGCCGAACCGATACCGGGCCGTGGCGAAGACGCGCACCGGCTCCGCGCCGAACGCCCAGCGAATGCCATAGATCGGGTAACAGCCGACGTCCAGGAGGCTGCCGCCCGCAACCTCGGCTCTGAGGCGGATGTTGTTCGGGTCGAGCGGCTGCATGGGAAACGTGAACGCTCCGGTGGCGCGCTGGACCTGCCCGATTGCCCCGCTGTCGAGCAGTTGCCTGAGTTTCGCGGTGCGCGGATGGTGCGGCCACATGAAGCCGTCCATCAGGCAGACCTTCTGGTTTCGACAGAAATCGACCAGGCTTCGCGCTTCGCGGGCCGTGGGCGTCAACGGTTTCTCGCAGAGCACATGCTTGCCGCGTTCGGCCGCCTTCCGGGTCCATTCGTCGTGCAGGGTGTTGGGCAGCGGGTTGTAAACGGCATCGATATTCGGATCGTCGAGCAGCGCCTCGTAGCTGCCGTGGGCGGTGGGAATGCCGGCGGCTTTCGCGGCGGCCTGGGCCTTGTCCAGCGAGCGGCTGGCGATGGCCAGCAGTTCGCAGTTGACTGCTTTCTTGAACGACGGCAACAGGCGGTCGTTGATCTTGGCGACGCCGAGGATGCCCCAGCGGAGTTTGCTCTTGGCCATGAGTCCCCGGTTCATGAAGGAACTACAAAGATCTCCAGCATTAGCCGATTCCCGCTGTCTTCTCGAGCCAGGTCAGCACGCGGTCGAGCTTTTGCACCATTTCGTCGATTTCCGCCGGTTGAATGATCAGCGGCGGCGACAGCATCAGCAGGCTGCCGCGCGCCAGCAGGTGCAGCCCTTCTTCCCAGGCTTTGTTGCGAATCTGCATCGGCAGCGGTGAATCCGTGTTGGCCGGCACCAGCGGCGTCTTCGCCTTGCGGTCGCGCACCAGTTCCAGGCAGGCGAGCAGGCCCTTGCCGCGCACATCGCCGATGGACGGGTGCGATTCCCGCAAGCCGTTCAATTGTTGGAAGAGCAGGTCGCCCATCTTTTTCGCGTGGGGAATCAGGCCGCGTTCCTCGTATTCTTCCAGGCAGGCCAGGGCCGCGGCGCAGGCCAGCGGATGGGCGGTGTACGTGCTGCCCAGCGGCAGCATCTTGCTCTCGAAGTGCCTGGCGACGTGCTCGCGGACCACGACCGCGCCCATCGGCACGTAGCCGGAGGTCAGTCCCTTGGCCATGACCATCATGTCGGGCACGATGTTCTCGTGGTTGACGCCGAACCAGGCGCCCGTGCGGCCGAAGCCGGTGATGACTTCGTCGGCGATCAGCAGGATGCCGTACTTGTCGCAGAGCTGGCGCAGGCGGGTGAAGTAGCCGTCGGGCAGCGGGAAGCCGCCGGCCGCCCCGGTGACGGGTTCGACGACGATCGCCGCCACCGTGGACGGGTTCTCCAGCTGGAGTTGCCGTTCGAGGGCATCGGCGCAGTGCAGCTTGCAGTCGGGATACTTCAGGCCGAAATCGCAGCGATAGCAGAACGGATCGAAGAAGCGCACCGTGCCCGCCGGTCCCGGCTCGATGGCGGCGCGGC
>JAGVLI010000492.1 GCA_020054355.1 Planctomycetales bacterium
AGCCGCGAAGGCTGCTCCCCCTCCTGCCAAGGCGAAGCCGGACCAGGATGGGAAAGCCGTGCCGGCGGTGATGCCTGCGGCGCGGCGACTGGCCGAGGAATCCGGTGTCGATGTCAAGCAGGTGAGCGGCACCGGGCGCGGCGGCCGAATCACCAAGGAAGATGTGCAGCAAGCGAGCGAAAAATCGGCGCAGCCCAAATCGGAGCCAAAGCCCGCCACCGAAACCGCGAAACCGCCAGCGGGCGAGCGGGAAACCCGCCAGCGCATGAGCAGCATCCGGCAGCGCATCGCCGAACGGCTGCTGGCCTCGCAGAACACCACCGCCAGCCTGACCACGTTCAACGAAGCCGACATGTCCGCCATCTCGGCGCTGCGCGGCCAGTACAAGGAGCGTTTCAAGGAAAAGCACGGCGTCGGCCTGGGCTTCATGTCCTTCTTCGCCAAGGCCGTGGTGGAAGCGCTGAAAGCGCATCCGTTGGTCAACGCGCGCATCGACGGCAGCGACATCGTCCAGCAGCACTTTTTCGACATCGGCATTGCCGTCAGCACCGAGCGCGGCCTGATGGTGCCGATCCTGCGGGATGCCGACCGTCTGAGCCTGGCCCGCATCGAGAAGTCGATCGCGGAGCTGGCCGCGAAGGCACGGGAGGGGAAAATCACCGTGCAAGACCTGCAAGGCGGCACGTTCACGATCACCAACGGCGGCGTCTTCGGCTCGATGCTCTCGACGCCGATCCTGAACCCGCCGCAGAGCGCCATCCTGGGCTTGCATGCCATTCAGAAACGGCCAATGGCGGTCAACGACCAGGTCGTCATCCGACCGATGATGTACCTGGCGCTGACCTACGACCACCGCTTGATCGACGGCCGGGAAGCCGTGCTGTTCCTGGTGCGCGTCAAGGAGTGCATCGAGAACCCGGAACGACTATTGCTCGAAGTTTAGCCGCGAGCCGAAGGCGAGCGCGAGGATTCGCTGACATGCCGGAATGCTACGATCTCATCGTCATCGGCGCTGGACCCGGCGGATATGTCGCCGCCATCCGCGCGGCTCAGCTGGGCAAGAAGGTCGTCTGCATCGACAAGCGCGCCGCGCTCGGCGGCACCTGCCTCAACATCGGCTGCATCCCCAGCAAGGCGCTGCTCGATTCCAGCGAACTGTACTCGGTGGCTCGCAATCGCTTCGCCCGACACGGCATCCAGGCCAAGGAAGTCAACCTCGATCTGCCCACCATGCTGAAGCGCAAGGACGGCGTGGTAAAGTCCCTGGTCGATGGCCTGGCTTATCTCTTCCAGAAGAACGGCATCCAGATTGTCACGGGATTGGCAAAAGTCGAAGCTCCAGGCCGGGTGGCCGTCAAGAAGCCCGACGGCACAACGATCCATCTGGAAGGCGACGCGATCTTGCTGGCCACCGGCAGCGAACCCGCAGCCGTGCCGACGCTGCCTTACGATGGCACCAACATCGTCAGCTCGACGGAAGCACTGGCGTTCGACAAGGTGCCGGCCCAACTGATCGTCGTCGGCGCGGGTTATATCGGACTGGAACTCGGTTCGGTCTGGGCAAGGTTGGGCGCCAAGGTCACGGTGCTCGAACTGCTGCCGCGCATCCTGCCGGGCATGGATACCGAAATTGCGACCCTGGTGCAAAAATCGCTGACTCGGCAAGGGATGAAATTTCACCTGGAAACGAAGGTACTGGACGCCACGGTCCAGGGAGGGCAAGTCGTCGTCCGGACGCAGCACCAGGGACAGAACAGCGAGTTCCAGGGAGACAAGGTGCTGGTGGCGGTCGGCCGCAAACCGTGTACGGCCGGGTTGGGCCTGACGGAACTCGGAGTGACCATCAAGGAGCGCACGGGCCGTGTGCAGGTTGACGAAGCCTATCAAACCACCGTGCCCGGCATTTACGCCATCGGCGACCTGATTGACGGGCCAATGCTCGCCCACAAGGCCCACGAGGAAGGCATCGCCTTCGCCGAGAAGCTGGCGGGCAAGGCCGGGCACGTCAACTATGGAGCCATTCCGGGCGTCGTCTATATCTGGCCGGAAGTGGCCACGGTCGGCCTGACGGAAGAGCAGGTCAAGGAAACCGGCAAGCCGTATCGGGTGGGGCGCTTTCCCTTTCAAGCCAGCGGCCGGGCCATCGCGATGGACGAAACCGAAGGCATCGCGAAAGTCATCGCCGACCAGGCCACCGACCGGCTGCTCGGCGTACACATCTTCGGGCCGCGCGCATCGGACCTGATTGCCGAGGCGGTAATGGCCATCGAGTTTTCCGCCAGCGCCGAGGATATCGCCCGCATCTGCCATGCACACCCCACGCTTTCGGAAGGGCTGGCCGACGCCGCCCGCGCCGCTTATTCCGGCAAGGCGATCAATGTTTACCTGGACCGCTGAACCCGATTCCTCGACTCTGCTTGCCCACAAGGGACAGGTTCTGAAGTTCAGCGCACATTTTCGACTCGCGCTGGTATTTTTCCTGCGGGCATTGGCCACCGCCTGCGTTATCTCCTTGCCATCCGAGACTGCAAACGGGCCGCGTAGGTGATGTTGGCGGACTGCCGTCCCGAGAGTTTACCCGTCCGTCATCACCCCACTGCCGTTGGACAAAGTTCGAGGGAATCGCTTCAGCTGCGCTTTCCCCGCTTCATCCCGACCGGCAGAATGAATTGATGGACTAAGGCCGAGGGCCAGGCAAGCAGCCGGCCGACTCGACCCTGCAACCCCGAGTCATCTCATGTGCTTTTCGCGATTCCCGCTGAATCGTCGTGCCGCGGCCATCTGCGGCACCCTGCTGCTGTCTCTGGCTTCCGGGGCCGGCTCTTCCATCGCTTTGCCCCAGGGCAGCCAGCCCGCGCCGCCGCTGGCGGAAAAAGACCCGCTGCACGACACCCGGCTGACCATCCGTGCCCGGCAAGCGATCCAGCAAGACCCGGCGCTGGCGGAAGTGAAGACCATCAACGTCAGCGTGCGGGCCAACGTGGCGACCCTCTGGGGTGCGGTCCCGTCGCGCGACCTGAGCCGCCGAGCCGAGCAGAAGGTCCGGCAGGTGCAGGGCGTCTTCGAGGTGAAGAACGAACTGCACGTGCAAGGACCGGACGATGCGATGGCGCAATTCATGCGCACGCCGCCACGCCAGCCGTCGGGCAGCTCCGAACGGCTCTGGTTCATGGCGAACCGGCCGCCGGCGC
>JAGVLI010000070.1 GCA_020054355.1 Planctomycetales bacterium
ACCAGCTTGGCGGGGCCTGCAGGCCCGTCCGACAGGCAAGCAGCTCCTTCTCAATGGGTGCAGTCTGGTCGATTCCGTAGGATGACCTCCACCGCTGGCTTCTCCCGCGCGTGAAGCCGCCCGGTCGCGGCCGGGTTGCGGAAGTCATCCTCGGAGACGCCCCGTCCACGTCCGCCGAGGCGAGTGGAGAGGGTTGCTCATGCCCGACATCATCGACGAGCTGGCGACGCAGACGCTGCAAGCGCTGGCGGCGCGGCCGCGCCCGGAAGCCACCTACCGCTTGCAGTTCCACGCCGGCTTCACGTTCCGCGAAGCGGCCGAGCTGACTCCCTATCTGAGCGACCTCGGTGTCACCCACTGCTATGCCTCGCCGTTTCTCAAGGCCCGGCCCGGCAGCCGCCACGGCTACGACATCACCGACCACAACCTGCTCAATCCCGAGATCGGCGGCGAGGAAGACTACGCCGATTGGACGCAGACGCTGCAAGCCCACGGCTTGAGCCAGGTGCTGGACATCGTGCCCAACCACATGGCCGTGACCGGCAACGAGAACGTCTGGTGGAACGACGTGCTGGAGAACGGGCCGGCTTCGCCCTACGGAGTGTTCTTCGACATCACCTGGGACGTCTCCCCCCGGCCGGAGCTGCAAGGCGTGGTCCTGGTGCCGGTCCTGGGCGAACCTTACGGCAAGGTGCTGGAAAGCCAGCAGCTGCACCTGAACTACGCGGCGGGCGCGTTCACCATCCACTATTTCGAGCATCGCTTTCCCGTGGCGCCCCGCAGCTACTGGTTGATTCTGAGCCAGCGGCTCGACGAGCTGGAGCGCTTGCTGGAGCCGGGCGCGCCGGCGCTGCTGGAATATCAAAGCATCCTCACGGCCGTGAAGAACCTGCCGCCGCGCACCGAAACCGATCCGGCGCGGCTGGCCGAACGGCAGCGGGAAAAAGAGGTCATCAAGCGGCGGCTGGCGGCGCTGACGGCCGAGAGCTTCCTGGTGCGCGAGTTTATTGACCAGACACTGACGCTCTTCAACGGCCAGCTCGGCGATCCCGCCAGCTTCAACCTCTTCGAGGAACTGCTCGACGCCCAGGCCTATCGCCTGGCCTACTGGCGGGTGGCCGCCGACGAGATCAACTATCGCCGCTTCTTCGACGTCAACGAGCTGGCCGCCCTGAGCATGGAACGCCCCGAAGTCTTCAACGCCACCCACCAGCTGATCTTCCGGCTGCTCTGGGAAGGCAAGGTAACTGGCCTGCGCGTCGATCACCCGGACGGCCTGTTCGACCCGCGCGAATACCTGGAGCGCTTGCAGCTGCAGTTCGTGTTGAGCTGGGCGCGCAAGCTCTATGCCACCCGCTCGGAATTTCAGCATACGGAATGGGACGAGCTGGCCGGCCCGCTGGAAGCCGTGCTGCGCGAGCGTTTGCGCGCTCCGCGGCAGGGTTCGCCGGGGCAGCCGTTGTTCGTGGTCGTGGAGAAAATCCTGACCGGCGCGGAAGGGCTGCCCGCCGACTGGCCCACCGACGGCACCACGGGCTACGAGTTCCTGAACCAGGTGAACGGCCTGTTCGTGGACGCGCGCCTGGCCGGCGCCTTCACGCGCCTGTACCGGGAGTGGACCGCGGACGACACGCGGCTGGCGGAAGTGATCTATCAGAACAAACGGCTGATCTTGCAGATCGCCCTGTCCAGCGAGCTGCTCATGCTGTCGCACCAGCTGGACCGGCTGGCGCAGCGCAAGCGCTGGTCGCGCGATTTCACCACGCACAGCCTGCGCCTGGCCCTGCGCGAGGTCATCGCCTGCTTCCCGGTGTACCGATCCTATATCGTGGACGTGCCGGTCAGCGCCAGCGACCAGCAGTACGTCGAGAAGGCCGTGCGCCGGGCCATGCGCCGCAATCCCGGCGTCAGCGCCGCGCTGTTCCGCTTCGTCCGCGACATGCTGCTGCTGCGCTCGCCGGAGCCGGCCGACCCGCCTTACCAGGCCGAGCTGCGCCGCTTCGTCGGCAAGTTCCAGCAGGTCACCTCGCCGGTGATGGCCAAGGGCGTCGAGGACACCGCGTTTTACGTCTGGCATCCCTTGCTGTCGCTCAACGAGGTCGGCGGCGATCCGGTCCATTTCGGCAGCCCGCCCGCCGCGTTGCATCGCTTCTTGCAGGAGCGCCAGCAGCGCTGGCCCTGGGGCCTGTCCACCACGGCCACCCACGACACCAAGCGCGGCGAGGACGTGCGCGCCCGCATCAACGTCCTTTCCGAAATGCCCGACGAATGGACCGAAGCGCTGCAGCGCTGGAGCCGCTTCAACCAGCCGCACCGCACGGAAGTCGAGGAGACGCCCGCCCCGGACGCCAACGAGGAATACTTCATCTACCAGAGCCTGCTCGGCGTCTGGCCGGTCGCGGCGCCCGGGACCGCCGAACAGCGGGCGCCGCTGGTCCAGCGCTTCCAGGATTATCTGGTCAAGGCGCTGCACGAAGCCAAGGTCCACAGCAGCTGGATCAACCCCGACGAAGCCTACGACACGGCCGTTTGCCAGTTTGCCGCGCGCATCCTCGACCCCGAGCTGAGCGCGGGCTTCCTGGCGGACTTCACGGCCTTCCAGCGGCGCATTCACCATTTCGGCCAGCTTAATTCGCTCGGCCAGACGCTGCTCAAGATCGCGGCTCCAGGGGTGCCGGATATCTACCAGGGCACGGAGTTGTGGGACCTCAGCCTGGTCGATCCGGACAATCG
Organism: Planctomycetales bacterium; assembly: GCA_020054355.1. Taxonomy (GTDB): domain Bacteria; phylum Planctomycetota; class Planctomycetia; order Gemmatales; family Gemmataceae; genus JAGVLI01. The sequence goes on from JAGVLI010000070.1 coordinate 2,734, forward strand.
GCGGCCGGTCGATTACGAAATCCGCCAGCGTTTTCTCGCCGAGTTGCAGGCGCGCGTGGCGGAATTGGGGCAGGACTTGCGGCCGCTGGCGCGCGAGCTGACGGCGGCCCCGGACGACGGCCGGATC
>JAGVLI010000064.1 GCA_020054355.1 Planctomycetales bacterium
GGCGTTGGCCCCGGCGTCGAACTGATGATCGACGCCGGCCTCTGCTGGGACACCGCCACGGCGATCCGCCGCTCGAAGCAGTTCGAGCAGTTCAACCCGACCTGGCTGGAAGAACCGCTGCACCCGGACAACCTCGCCGGCTACGCCCGGCTGTCGGCGCAAAGCCCGATCCGCATCGCGGCGGGCGAGGAGGTTTGCGACGTCAAGGAGTTCCAGCAACTGATGGACGTGGGCAGCATCGACGTGGTCCAGGTGGACGTCACGCGCGTCGGCGGCCTGGCACGGTCCAAGCGCATCGGCTGGGACTCGGCCGAGCGCCATCGCCTGTGCGTGAATCACTCCTACAAGACCGGAGTAAACATCGCGGCGTCCCTGCACTTCGTCGCCGCCCTGCCGAACACCAGTTACTTCGAATACTGCGTCGAGCAAGGCGCGCTGCGGCAAACCCTGACGAAGCAGCGCTTCCCGGTCGTGGACGGCGAAATCGCCGTGCCCGAGGAACCGGGCCTGGGCATCGAACTCGATGACGCGGTGGTGGAGAAGTATCGGGTCGCCTGAACCACCGCGCCCGGCGTGGTAGAATGAAGTTCAGAAAAGGAGCCAGCCATGCCCAGCGTGACTATCGAGGAAGCCCAGGCCAAGCTGCCGGACCTGATCGCCCACCTGCGACCGGGAGAAGAGCTGGTCATTACCCGGAATGAGAAGCCCGTGGCCCGCCTCATGACCGAGGAAGTGCCGAAGCGCCGGCCCCGCAAGGCCGGCAGCGCCAAAGGGATGCTGACCATCATTCAGGACGACGACGAGCATCTCAAGGATTTCGAGGAGTATATGCAGTGAGAGCACTGCTCGATACTCATGCGTTTTTGTGGTTCATTCTGGACGATCCGCAATTACGTGCCTCGGCTAATGCGCTGATCGAAGACCCAGCCAACGACATCCTCATCAGTCCAGCGAGTTATTGGGAGATCGCCATCAAGATTGGCATCGGGAAGTAAGCCCTTCCCGAACCCTGCGAGACGTTCATCGAACGGCAAATCACGACCAATGATTTCGAGATTCTGCACATTTTGACGAGGCACACGAGTATCCTCACGACCATGCCGAAGCACCACAAGGACCCGTTCGACCGGCTGCTCATCGCACAGGCACTGGTTGAGGCGATCCCGATCGTCAGCGTGGACGCGGCGTTCGATGCGTATGGCGTGACCCGCCTGTGGTAAAGCCACCGGAGTTCATCTGGAAACCGTCCAGATGGCTTCACTCGCAATCCGGCGCAGCGCGCAACGGCAAGGGGACGCCGATATCGACCGTGTGGACTTGTCCCAGCCAGGCCCGAGCGCCAGCGCTGGCAAACCCCTGTTTCAGGGCCACGAACGTCGCCGTATGGCTGGCCCGCACCGTCGGACCCAGCGGTGCGCCGCTGTCGCAGTCGAGACCGGACGGCAGGTCCACGGCGAAGACGCGCACCCCGCTGCCGTTGACGGCCGCGATCACCCGGTCGAAGGGCGCGCGCACCGGCCCCGCCAAGCCGGTGCCGAACAGGGCATCCACAATCCAGGCCGAGCGAGAAAGTACCCCGCGCAGGGCCGCTTCGTCCACGTTCGGCCCGGCATGCACCGTCACCGGCAGCCCGGCACGGGCGATGCTCCGATAGTGGATGGCTGCGTCGCCCGTCAGGTCTTCCGGCCGGGCAAAGAGTTCGATTCGCACCGCCACGCCGCGGTTGGCCAGGTGCCGGGCGATGACGAAGCCGTCGCCGCCATTGTTGCCCTTCCCGCAGCAGATCGACACCGGGCCGGGCACGCCCAGCGCCAGCAGCACCTCGGCAGCGCCCCGGCCGGCATTCTCCATCAGGACCGCGCCGGGCATGCCGAATTCTTCAATGGCGCGGCGGTCGATGCTCCGGACTTGTTCGCGAGTGAGAAACATAGACCCCTGGTTCTCCGCACTGGCAGTCGAAGTGGACGGTGCCGCCCACTGCGGCGACAGCGCATGGCATCAGTATAGCCGATGGCTGGCTGGACGCCGAAGCCCAGGCCGAACATCGCTCGGCAGGCACTTGTTTCAGGGACGAAGCATGCCCCAATCCGCTCCCGTCTTACTTGCCGTCCCAGCCCATGCCGTCGAGCACCGGCGTCGCGCAGACCGATCCGCGCTGCTCCTTGAGTTGCTGGTGCAACGGCAAGATCGGCTCCTGGCCCGCCAGTTGCCGCGACATCCGCCGATGAGCGAGGACCACCGCCACCGCCGTGGAGAGATTCAGGCAGTGATTGGCGGGGATATGGACGAAGCGGTGGCACAGGTGCAGCCACGGCTTGGGGATCGAGCCGTCCTCGGGACCGAAAACATAGACGGCGTTCTCGGGATGCTCGAAGGTGGTCAGCGGCTCGCTGTTCTCCCGCACTTCCACCGCCACCGGCACTGCGGCAGCCTCGAAATGGTCCAGCGGGTAGTCGCACGGACACAAGCCAACCGCCTGGTAGCCCTTCATGCGTTCCTCGCGCGGCAGTCGCTCGCCCTTCACGGGATCGATGCTGACCCGCGCGCCGGTCCACCAGAGTTGCTTGAGGCCGAAGCACGCACAGGCCCGCAGCGCCGCGCCGACGTTGTGCGGATACTTGGGGTCGATCAGGATGACGGCGGGCAGCCGTCCTTTGGGTAAGATCTTCTTCATCGGTGATCCTCCGTTGCGGGACCAGCAGGCCCGACCAACCGCCACGGCGGTCGACATCATGCTCTACGCTCCCACTACCGATACCTTCAGCTCGTTGTCGAAAAACCCTCGAATCCTCTGAACCTCGTCGCCCGTCCTGCGTCTACCCCATGGGACGCGAAACGCTTTTTCGATGCGCTGCACCGCGGAGACAGCCCGATGACCGCTGGCTTCATTCCACCAGATTGCCGAACCGGCCATCCTTCGCGTTGTTGACATCCGTGTCTTCCGGGGGGCAGCCCCATGCAGGCCAGGTGTCACTTGAACCCTGGCTTTTTTGTTGGCCGGGGCTGACTCCTGTTCCCTGACTCCCGGTTGCTGGCCTTCAGGATGTGGGAAAGCTGGGCAATCCGCCGGCCTTGGAAGCCGGAGACCGTCGGTTCGAGTCCGACCATCCTGACTCTGGTTTTTGCCCTGCAGCACAACGGTGGTGCAGCCGGTTGTTACCCGGACGGGTGCAGGTTCGAGTCCTGCCGGGGCAGTTTCCGCATTGGACCGCATCGAGCCGCATGATGGGTCCGCAATCACCAGTGTTTTCTCGGCACCTGTAATGGCGCTTTCTGGGCTTCCAGGGCTTGCAGCTGTTCTTCGGTCAACTCGATCGTGGCTGTCTCCTTCGCCTCCAGGCATCGATGTCGGCCTCCTCGACAGCTGCGATCACGGCAAGTACAGCCGGCCGGCACCGTGAAATTGGTCAATGCGCAACAGGTGGTCGAGGAGACTTTCGACCACGCGCTGCGCGTAGTCCTTGTTCTGGAGTATGCGATTCCCGTCCGAGAAGGTGAACACTGGCAGGCTGCCGGCGGTGTTGTGCGCCTGGATGGTCGCTTCGAGGGAATCGGGGCCGTCGTCGTTGCGGTTGTTCGTCAACAGATAGAATTGTTGCCGTTGGCAGAACTGCCAGACCTGGGCATCGGAAGTCGTCACCGCCAGGCCGACATCCTGAAAAGTCAGCGCCCGCATGTCGAGATGCTCGAACACTTCCCGCCAGTAGTCTCCCCGCATCAGCGCGATCAGTCGCGCCACCTGGCCGCCGACGTTCACATCAGCAAGCAGTGCGATCACCGTTTTGCTCCTGCTGCTGTTGCCGGATACGCTGCCGGGCGGCTTCGAGGCGCGCCAGCCGTTCCTTGTGCTCGGCTTCCTCAACCTCGGATGGTTTCCGGCGGGCGGCAATACGCTCCCGGATGCGCCGGTCCTGTTCCATCACCGCTGCATGGTTTTCCTGGATGTACCGCTCCACGGCCTGGATGTCCGCTTCGGTCAAGACCGGCATCATCTCCCGGATCTGCTCGTGGGTGAACTTGTCCTGAAGGTACGGTACCAGGTCCTGCACGGTGATCCGGCTGGTCGAAAGCTGCGGTCCTCGACCGCGATCGACGATTTCCGCAGTCTGGCTCATCGTGGCACCCCGGAAGGCGAGTTCTTGCTTCGAGTTTCCCGGCAGTTGATTATAATTCCAAACAGTGATCGCAGGAATGCCGTCCCCGTGAAAGGGTGCCATCCCATGTCCACCGCCATGCTGCCTCAACCGGCACAGCGCCTGGTCCTTTCCGGCATCGATTGGCCGACCTACAAGGCCATGTCCGACCTGCTGGCCGAGCGCAACGTCCGCCTGACCTACGACCGGGGGGATTTGGAATTCACGACCCTGTCTCCCGAGCACGGGCACGCCAAGAAGCTCCTGGCCCGGCTGGTCGAAGCGCTGACCGAGGAGCTGGACATCGACGTCGCCAGTTTCGGTTCGATGACCTGCCGCCGTGAAGACCTGGCGCGCGGGTTCGAGCCGGACGAGTGCTACTGGATCGCCCATGAGCCGCAGGTCCGGGGCCGGACTGCGATCGATCTGGACGTCGATCCGCCGCCCGACCTGGCGCTGGAGATCGAGATCACTCGAAACATCATCGACCGCTTGCCCTTGTGCGCGGCCTTGCGCGTGCCGGAGGTCTGGCGCTTTGACGGTGTGCAATTGCGTGTGTTGTCGCTCGGCCCGGACGGACAGTATGCAGTCGCCGAGCGTAGCGCGGCGTTTCCCTTCTTGCCGCTGCAAGCGTTTGCCGGTTTCCTGACGGCGACCGACGCCCGGAGCGAAACCAAGTTGGTGCGCGCCTTCCGCGCCTGGGTGCAAGCCCACGCCCAGGAGTGGCGGGGAACGGCCGGGCAGTGAGCGGGGGTCGTTTCCCTCGAAGCCGCCGGCGGCGCCCCGCGCAGAGTCGCCTTGTCTTTTCTTCCCGCTTCTTTTAGGGTAGCCGCCCGCAACAGAGGTGCCCGCCCGTCCGGCCCGGACGTGCGCGGGAAAGGCCGGTCCTTTCCCCGGCGGTCCACCCCACGGAGGAAGAGGCGCTGCCCGTCGCATCGCTCCGCGTCGCATCCCGTCCTCCGGTTCACCACAATCCGGCTCATTTCCAAGGATGGACCATGGCCAAGGACGGCCTCATGGCTCTCGTCTGCGCCGGCGCTCTGCTGGTTTCCGGCGTTGGACTCACCGGGCTGCGCGCGACCGACGACGAGCGCAAC
>JAGVLI010000842.1 GCA_020054355.1 Planctomycetales bacterium
AGCCCGGCCGCCTACGGGAATCGGCCCAAGGCGCTGGGCGGTCCCGAATTCGAGGCCCAGGGCGACCCGCGCGTGGCGCTCTTCAACTGGCTGCGGCAGCCCGACAATCCCTTCTTCGCGAGAAGCTTCGTCAACCGCGTCTGGGCGCACTACTTCGGCATGGGTCTGGTCGATCCGGTCGATAACTTCTCGGTCGCCAATCCGCCTTCCAACGAAAAACTTCTCGATGCCCTGGCGAAAGACTTCGTCGAGAGCAAGTACGACATCCGTAAGCTGGAGCGGACGATCCTCAATGCGCGGACCTATCAGCTGTCGGCCATCCCGAACGAGTCGAACAAGCACGACCGCAACGGTCACGCGCGGGCCTATCCGCGCCGCATGATGGCCGAGGTGGTGGTCGATGTGCTGAACTCGGCGCTGGGCGCGACGGAGAACTTCGGTCCCGAAGTGCAGCCGGGGGCGCGGGCCATCGAGGTGGCCGTCAGCCGCTTGAATCAAAACCAGAACCTGGCGAACGTCTTCCGGTTGTTCGGCCGTCCACCGCGTTCTTCCACCTGCGACTGCGAACGGCCCGCCGAACCCGCGCTGCCGCAGACGCTGTACCTGATGACCGATCCTCAAATTCAAACCAAGATCGCCGGCGGTCGGCTGAAAGACCTGCTGGCCTCCAAGAAAACCGACGAGGAAGCCATCGACGAGCTGTTCCTGGCGACGCTCTGCCGGCTGCCCAGCGACCAGGAACGCAACCGGATGGCGGAACACGTGAAGGGCAAGAACAACCGGCAAGCGGGTTTGGTCGATGTCGTCTGGGCGCTGATTAACAGCCGCGAATTCATCCTCAACCACTAACAATTTCTGTAGGGTCCGCTGTGCGGACCGTGAACGAAATGGTCCGCACAGCGGACCCTACTTCGAACGGACGTTTAGCCGCGACCCGCAGGGAAGCGGCTTATTCACAGGGGGGACTTGCCATGTCGAAGCGTTTCACGACCGACTGCGAAGGCTTCTATCGCCGGGACTTCCTCAAGATCGGCACGGCCGGTCTGCTCGGCCTGAGCCTGCCCAACCTGCTGCGCCTGGAGGCGGCAGCCGCCAAATCGGAGCGCAAGGCGAAGGGCATCATCATGGTCTGGCTGGGCGGCGGGCCGTCCACCATCGACATGTGGGACCTGAAGCCCGACGCCCCCGACGACATTCGCGGCGAGTTCAAGCCCATCGACACCAAGGCGCCCGGCATTCAGATCAGCGAGCATCTGCCGAAGGTCGCCCAGGTGATGGACAAGTGCGCTATCGTCCGTTCGGTGGCTCACACGATCCCCGATCACGGCCGGGGCGCTGTCTGGATGCTGACTGGCAACAAGCCGACACCGGCCCTGCAATATCCTTCGCTCGGATCGCTGACTGCCCGCCTGTTGCCCTCGGAACCGGGCGTGCCGCCTTACGTCACCTTCAACCGGAGCACCAACGGCAACGCCGGCTACCTGGGCACCGCCTACAATCCGTTCGAGGTCGAGGGCAATCCGGGCGGCAACGGCACCCTGCGCGTCAAGGGCGTCTCGCTGCCCAACGGTTTCTCGCTGGAAGACCTGGAGAACCGCAACCAGCTGCTCGAAGAGATCGACGGCAAGTTCAAATCGCTGGACCAATCGGCCGACACGGTCGCCGGCCTGGACAAGTTCCACCAGCAAGCGCTGGACATCCTGCGCGCCGACAAGACCAAGAAGGCGTTCGACCTGAACAGCGAATCGTCGAGTGTCCGCGCGAAGTACGGTCCGGACAGCTTCGGCCAGGGCGCGCTGGCCGCCCGCCGGCTGATCGAAGCGGGCGTGCGCTATGTCACCATCAGCCTGGGCGGCTGGGACACGCACGGCCAAAACTTCACGGCCTTGAAGCAGAAGCTGCTGCCGCCGGTGGACCGCGTGCTGTCGTCGCTGATCGAAGACCTGGATCAGAAGGGCATGCTGGACAGCACCATCGTCTACTGCGTGGGCGAGTTCAACCGCACGCCGAAGATCAACAAGAACGCCGGCCGCGACCACTGGGCGCGGTCGCTGGCGGTCTTCCTGGCGGGTGGCGGCATCAAGCCGGGCTACGTCCACGGCGCCACGGGTTCCACGGGCATGGCCCCGGCCAACGAACCCTGCACGCCCGACGACGTGGCCGCCACGATCTTCCGCTGCCTGGGCATCGATGCCCACCACGAGCTGATGACCACCACCGGCCGGCCGATGAGCTTGTTCCGCGAGGGCAAGGTGATCGAGAAGTTGGTGGGTTGAGGCAGAATACCAAGGGCGTTTGAGGAAACGGCCCAATCTCTACGCCGAAGGCGTTACAGAACACAGCCCAGGGTTGCCGGTACTCCGGCTACCCTGCCATTCTTTACGCCGAAGGCGTTGGATAACACAGCCCAGGGTTGCCGGTACTCCGGCTACCCTGGGTACGGCGGTCATAGTCTATATTCTACCCCGAAGGGGCAGGGCTTCCAAGGTGTCATTTTCGCTCGCTCCGGGCCGCGAGAATTTTGGCGGTTGCCACATGCTCGCCGTTGCGGTAACGAGTGCGGCGCGGC
>JAGVLI010000208.1 GCA_020054355.1 Planctomycetales bacterium
GCCGCGCCGCACTCGTTACCGCAACGGCGAGCATGTGGCAACCGCCAAAATTCTCGCGGCCCGGAGCGAGCGAAAATGACACCTTGGAAGCCCTGCCCCGCAGGGGTTGCATCGCCCTCAATCCCAGACATACCGTTCATCATACTCGACACCATATTTCCGGAGGAGCCGGCGGTATTCGTCCTGAAAAGTCACCGTCTTGTGGTGTTCCTCTTGCTTCGCGATGTATTTCCGCAATGGCTCGACATGGCCAGGGCTGATCGAAAACGCACCGTACCCATCCTGCCAGTGAAACTCGGTTAACTCCTTTCCCTTGGTCTTCAGCCATTTCGACGATTCGCGCTTCAGTTCCCGGACCAGCGTTGAGATCGCGATGGTGCGTCCCAGCCGGCACAGGATATGAACGTGGTCCGCGACGCCCCCGGCGATCAGCGACGGCGAATCCAGGTGGCGGCAAGTACCTCCCAGGTAATGGAATAGCTCTTCACGCAATGCCGGGTCGTGCAGCCACGGGTGACGGTGCTTCGTCGAAAACACCAGGTGCAAATACGCCTGGGCAAGCGACTGCGACATGGTTGGCGTCCTCGGACGTGCTTCTCGGCTTTGATTCAATTACATCGAATCATCGGCATCCGCGATACAACCCCTGCGGGGTAGACCGACCATGCCTTCTCGTAACCCAGGGTGCGCTGCGCGACCCTGGGCTTTGAGATGCAACCCCTGCGGGGTAAATACCAGTCGCTGGCAGACGGCCGCCTTCACGCCAATACCTTGCGCCACCGGGCAATCTGCTTCTCGACTTCCGCCGGCGCGGTGGAGCCTGCGCTGCGAAATGCGTTGAGCGCGTTCGCGACACCCAACACCTTATATACCCCCTGGCTCAGGCCGGGGCGGACTTCCTCGTACACTTCCGCGGGCAGTTCCGCCAGCCGGCACCGGCGTTCCTCACACAAGCGCACCAGTTTGCCAACCGCTTCGTGGGCCGAGCGCATCGGCACGCTTTGCCCGATCAGAAACTCCATCAGCGTCGTCGCATCCAGATGGCCGATTTCGAGCCGGGCCGCGATGACTTCCCGACGCAACTTTGTCTCCCGGATCAGCGCTGCGGCGAGTTCCAGCGACGCGGAGACCGTATCGAAGGCATCGAACAGGGCAGTCTTGTCCTCTTGCAAGTCGCGATTATACGCCAGGGGCAGCCCTTTCACCAGCACCAGCAATTGCTGTAAATCGCCGATCACGCGGGCCGATTTGCCGCGGATCAGCTCCAGCACATCCGGGTTCTTCTTATGGGGCATGATGCTGGAACCGGTGCAAAAAGCATCGGGCAGCTCGACGAAGTTGAACTCGGTCGTGGCCCAGATGATCCACTCCTCGGCCCAGCCGCTCAGGTGGACCGCGATCAACGACAGATCGAAGACGAACTCCAGCAGGAAATCGCGGTCGCTCGAGACATCGAGGCTATTCGCGGCGATGCTGTCAAAGCCCAGCTTTTCCCGCACCGATTCCCGGTCGATGGGCAGCGATGTGCCCGCCAGCGCTGCAGCGCCGAGCGACAGGACGTTGGTGCGCTTCCGGCAATCGGCCAGCCGCTCCCGGTCGCGCTGGTACTTCTCGGCGTAGGCCAGGAAGTAATGGGCGGCCAGCACTGGCTGCGCCCGCTGCATGTGGGTATAGCCCGGCAGCACCACGTCCCGATGCCGTTCGGCGGCATCGAGTAGCGAACTTTGCAAAGCGGCCAGCCGCGCGGTTAGCTCATCAATCGAATCGCGCACCCAGAGCCTGACGTCCGTGATGACCTGGTCGTTCCGGCTGCGGCCGGTATGTAGTTTACGCCCGACGTCGCCCAGCCGTTCGATCAAGGCGCGTTCGATGTGCGTGTGAATGTCTTCCAGCTTGATGGAATAGGCGAACTCGCCGCGCTCGATCTGCTCGCCGATGGCGTTCAGCGCCGCGACGATCTGCTCGGCCTCGCCCTCGGTCAGCAGGCCGACTTCCGCCAGCATGCGGGCATGGGCCTGGCTGGCAATGATGTCGTGCTTGTACAACCGGCGGTCGAAGCTGATGGATTCGGTGAAGGCTTCCACCCGGCTGTCCGTGTCGCCGCTGAATCGCCCGCCCCAGGTTTTTTGGCTCATAGGTATGCTCCTCGTTCCCGAAAACCAGGAACGAGAACGATCACTCCAAGTAGTTCAAAAGCTTGTCCAGCCCCGCTGACACCGAGATAGTGCGCTTGGCTGCCACACAGGCGAGCGCCTCTTCGGGGTTCAACTGTCGTGCTTTCATGATGTAGCCAGCGACGACGACTGCCGAACGGCTTCTTCCCGCATGACAATGTACCAGCACGGGAGGCGCGTCGCGCACCAGCCGCACGAGTGCTTCCACTGCCTGGCGAAATATCCTGGAATCGTTTCCGTGACCATCTTCGAGAGGAAAGACCTCAATCTCCTTCAGGCCCAACTTCGCCGGCCCCAGTCCGGCAAGTGTCCTGGTCAGGCCGAGAACGGACGCGATGGACTCCTTGCGCAGCACCTCCACGTCGGAGGCTTCGAGATGATTGCCGATGGCGATTTGCTCAGTGATCCAATCCATGATGTCGCCCGGTTAAGGAAACTCGATACACCATTCGCGCTTGCTCAAATCCCACTGGACGCGACAGCCGGCCAAGGCGTGGAAGAATACGAGGCCCACCCGATGGGGGACGTTCGCGGGGCCTTCCGATACGAACAGGTCCACGGTTGGTCCGAGTCGATTTCGCGTGATGGGACAGATAAGCTGCGCGGCAGCCAAGCCGCTTTCCCGCTTGCTGATATTGCCGCTCGCATCGAGTCGTAGGCTGGTGTTGTAGTGGGTGAAGAGTCCGTTCCGCTTGAGTTGGTTGTAAACGGGCGCTTCCACCGAAAATCCGAGCTGTTGTTGCGGATCGATCATTCCGAGATCGATCAACATCGTCAGCTCAAGGTTGCCGATGGCGATGTCGAGCCAGTAGGTGCCGTCGGAAGCGGCCTGCCAGCAGGCTTGGGGCATGACGGAGCCAACCACTAAAAGTCGTAGATCAATTCAAACGCCGGCTCCATGTCCGCTGGGAAGATCAGGAAATACTCGGGCACCGGGTCCAAGCGCTGCACGGCCTCCTTGGCTTCATCGAAAGTCGGTGTTGTGGCGATGAGCCGACCATTGGCCAAAGCAACGTATTGCCCCCGGTAATCCCGTCGAATCTGCTCGCGCAGCTTTGCATACGCCTGCTTGTTAATGGCCGTTTCCCGCACGTAGGTTGCCATGTCCATAATGTCCTCCCCGGTAGCGGGAGCAATACCTGTCAAAATGGATTGTATCATTTCCGTCGCGCAGCACCACGCCCGCGACCCTCACCCTTCGATCCCGCCAGCAGGGCCAGGATTGCTTGCTCCGCGCTGTCCGCGTCGCGCGCGAACTGCGGGGTCCAGAGTCGATGAAGCTTCCAGCCCTGAGCTTCCAGGATGGCCGTGCGGAAGACGTCCCATTCGACCGGATCGTCCGCCTTGCCGTAGCGCGAGCCGTCGCAGAGGATGCCGAGCGTGACGTTGGCCGGGTTCTCCGGATCGCGCAGCGCCACATCGACGCAAAAGCCTTCGTTGCCCCAGTGGACCGTCGAGGACAGGTTGTGTTTCTTCGCCAACTCCTCGGCCAGGGCGCGGGCGAACCGCGATGGCGAAGGCATCGGCTGCACATCGACCGAGGCGAGCGGCGGGCGTGAGCTTGCTGTTGCTTCGGAAACAGCAAGCTCACGCCCGCCGCTCGCCTCGGTCGATGAACCGCCGCTCGCCTCGTAAGCTCCTTGCAATTGCTCGGCGTAGTTCAGATAGGCGAACAGCAACCAGCCGCCGGTAGGCACGCTGCCCGGCGGCACCATGGGCAGCGAGCGATAGGCTTCCGGCGGAAACGACGTGACCAAGTGTACCTCTTGCCGGGCGCGGGTGATGAGGACGTTCAAGCGCCGGC
>JAGVLI010000845.1 GCA_020054355.1 Planctomycetales bacterium
CACGCGGCTGGGGCTGTGCATGCCCAGGCCCTTGATGTAGCAGCCGCCGCCCAGGCGCGGTTCGTCGCCCAGGACATTGGCGTCGTTCATCAAGGGAAACACCAAGCCGGGCAAGAAGGGCGTGTACTGGTAGGCTGCGGGCTTCAGGTCGGACAGGTAGACCGCCCGGCCTTCGCGCCGGTCGAGCGCGACTACCTGTTCCAGGGGCGTTTCGATCTTCGCGCCGAATACGGTTTGCCCACTTAGCGTCCGCGCATCGGCGCGCACCGTCGTCAGCGTCAAGCGGGTGCCGTTGGCCAGTACGAGGCAGCCGTGCATTCCCTGCGGCTTCAGCGCGCGGGCCAACTCCGTGTTGAGTGCGATCACCGCCACCGACTGACGTTCGACCTTCACGTCCTTGCGTCCGATTTCCATCAGGACCGTGTCGGCCTCCAGCTTGAGCAGGCTGCCTTGCAGGAAATCGCCGTTCCGCAGCCAGACCAGATCGTGGGAGCGCTTCTCCACAGCCAGTCGGCGGCGCAGCAGGTCGGGTCGTTCGACATTCGCGGGATCGGCGATCCACAACACCGACAGGGCGGACAGCGGCAAGGTCATCTCCTGGTCCTGGCCGAGCCGCGCCGTGAAGCCGAGCTTTTCACCGTTGAGATCACCGACGGTCCCTGTCAGTCGGTCGCCGTTGACAAGGATGGCGTGCGGCTCCGAAGGCGGTTCCGGCATCAGTCGGTCAGCGCGTCGCAGCGAGATGAAGTCACTGCCGTCGATGCGCACGCTGGGCGTGCCGGCGAGGATGACGGTCCACTTGTCGTTGATGGAAGTGAGTGCGCCCTTGACCGGAGTTCCGGCCGCCGTGTGAATCATGAAGGTGGGCGAAGTAGGCGGTAGTGGTTGCTGAGTCAGCAATCCTAGGAGATAAACAGGAAGAACAGCACAACAAGAACGCATAAGAAATGTCCCAACCGACGGTGGGCTAACGGAACGGAGGCCCCCAAGCGAGCTAGCTGGTCAGCAACACCAAGAGTCGGTCCAGCACGTCAGCAACCGTGTCCGAGGGAAGTTCACAAAGAAATTCGGCGCGGCGCACTCGCCAATCCAAGCTCTTGATATGGTCAGCCAAGGCAACCCCCGACACAGACAGCCCAGGTGGCAGCGCGACTTCAAACGAATAACCTTTGGCGCGTCCCGTGATGGGGCAGAACACGGCCAAGCCAACGAGCCGATTGTACGAAGACGGTGACAGGACCAAGGCAGGACGACGGCCAGCTTGCTCCTGCCCGACCTGGGGATCGAAGCTGAGCCAGACGACATGCCCCCGTTCCGGCACATAGGGAAGTGCGGCGCTCACAGCATCTCGCCTCCCACGGCAGGGCCAGTTTCCCATTCGCCATGCAGATTTTCGGGAGTGATGCCTTCAAGCAGTTCAGCAAGTGTCGGCTTGTTCGATGCCGGGCTAATCACCAATTTACCTTCGACTAACGCCACTTCAATCGAAGAGTCCTCCCTCAACCCAGCCGCAGCAGCCAGGGCAGGAGGGATGGGCACGGCCAGCTGATCGCCCACGCGCTGAATGCAGGTGTGCATTTCTTATCTCCGGAGAGTCCGTGGCAATTACTCCCAGGACTCGAATTCCATTCCCACGATGTTCAGCGCCGCGAGCGACGGCCCCGCTTGGCGGACGAGGGTGATGCACTCCTCCAGGTCGGCATCCTTGACCAGCGAGCCTTTCCGCGACGGGTCCGGCAGATCGATGCGGATGGTGGAATCGTCGTTGACCGCGAACTGTAAGATCGCGTTGCCCCGATCGACGATCCCGAAGAAGTTATCCGGGACGGTCAGCACCTCGCGCATGGTCTGCTCGATCTGCGGCAGCGACCGCAGGGCGCGGTCCTCGGGCAACTTGACGTTGTTGTTGCGGGAATCACTGTAGAACGCGATGAACCCCGGCTGAGCCGGATCGGGCCAATCGGCCATGAAACTGACTCCGTGCGTGCTGCCGGCTTACCGTTGCAAGATCGGCAGATAGTTGTTCGGGATTTGCAGGATGATGAGCGCCATGGCGGTGCCGTAATGCGCGCAGAACATGTCGCTCCAGCCGCCGTCCTGCCGGCTGCCGGCGCGGGTGATCAGTTCGTCGCGGATGGCGGGGAACCATTCCTTCCAGTAGTCGCCGCCGGCCGCCCACATGGCCTGTGCGGCATAGTAGTGGCCGTAGAAGAAGTGCGCTTCGTGCATGCCGTGCCGCGGGAAGGCCTGGCCCGGCTTGTTCTGCATCAGGTAGCGCAGGCCGCGCTCGATCTCCGGCCCCTTGTAGATGCCGGCGCTATAGAGCGCCACGATGCCGGCCGCCGTGCGGGCGAAGCCGGGCGGACTGCCCTGCTTCATGTAGCGGAATCCGCCCGTATGGTCCTGGCACGCCTTGACGTACTCCGTGCATTTATCCACGCACGACTTCGGTACGTAAATGCCGGCGTTGCGCGCGGCGCGCAGCGCCATGATCTGGCAAATCGTCACCGAGATGTCGGCGTCGCGCGCTTCGGGGGTGTAGCGCCAGCCGCCTTCGGTGTTCTGACTGGAAACGATCAGTTCGACGGAGCGCTTGAGCTTCTGGCGCAGTTCCTGGCGCAGTTCCTTGCTGCCGACCATGCCGTGGACTTCGGCCAGGAACAGCGCGCCGAAGCCGTGTTCGTACATCGGGCCGTGGTTGGCGGCGTTGGGGTGATGGAAGTAGCCGGCCTTCCGGCGGTCTTCCTTGCTCAGCACGGATTGCAAGGCTTCGGTGACGCATTTGCCGTGCAAGCCCCGGCCCGGCTGATGGCCGCCCGCCATGAAGGCCAGGCCCGCCAGGCTGGTGACGGCCACGTTGCCCTGATACTGCCGTTCGCCGAACGAGCCGTCGCGGTGCTGGCTGCGGGCCAGGAACTCAATGCCCCGTTCGATGCAGCGCTGGGCCGCCGGCGTGATCATGTCCTTCGCCAGGCTGCCGTCGGGCATGCGCTCCAGCGGTTCCTCGGCCAGTTCGGCGCTATTGGCTGCCAGGCCGAGCAGTGCCAGCGAACCACCGGCCAGGAAGCAGCGCCGGCTCATCGAAACGCGCATGAGAGGCTGAGTAGTTTTCATGGCTCGAATCTCGCAGGCGGACGACTCACCGTCTCCGTTCGCGACGCATTACTTGTCCGGATCGCCGTTTTGCCGCCGGCCTTTCTCGGCGATGGTGGCGTAGTATTGCTTGAGCAGTTCCTTGTACTTCGCCATGTAGCTTTCTTTCTGGTAGGCATCCATTTCCTGACGCAGCGCCAGCGGCAGTTCGCCCCAGATGTCCTTGTACAGGTCGGCCAGCTTGTTGACGCCGGCCGGGCTGGTGCCGCCCATGCCGCCGTCGTTGCCAGAACCGCCCTGGCCTTGTCCTTGGCCCTGGCCTTGTCCTTGCTGGCCTTTCTCCTGCCCACCCTTGGCTTGCTGGCCCTGCCCTTGTCCCTGGCCTTGCCCCTGACCCTGTCCTTGTCCTTGCTGGCCCGATTTGCCGCGAGCGCTGCGCTGGCTGCGCGAGCTGGACTTGCCGCCCTGCTTGGGTTGTCCGCCGCCCATGCCAGCTTGTTGCTGCTGCTGGTTCTGGTCTTGGTCCTGCTGTTGCTGCGCGTTCTCTTCCTGCTTGATGAGCTTGTCCAGGTCTTGAACGATGTCGCGCTGCACCTGTTGGGTGCCGTCTCCGGGGTCTTTCGCTTTCAGTCGCTCTTCGGCAGCGCGCATGTTCTTGCCGATGCGGTGGAGAATTTCCTTGATGACCTGCTCCGGATCGGGACCGGGGTCGGTCTTGGCTTTCGGCTCGCCCTTCTCCTTGGCGTCGTCCTTCGGCTCTTCCTTGGCTTTCGGCGCGGGCTTGTCGTCCGGCTTGGCTTCATCCGGAGTCTTCGGCCGGACCTTCTTCTCCAGCTTGACGGGCGGCTCCGGCTTGTCGGTCGGCGGCTCCTGGCCAGCCGGCGACAGCAGAGCGATCAGTGCAAGGGTCAAAACGGCGAGTCCCAGTTTACGGATCACGGCTTGCCTCCTTCCGGCTCGGCCGGCGCGGTCAGTTCGTCCAGCAGCTGAGCGATCTTCTTCTGCTCGCCGCGAATACGTTCGATTTCCAGTTTCTGCGCTTCGGTCAACTTCGCAGCGTCGGGATGCTTGCGGGCAAACTCCTCGGTGCGCTGGTTCACGTCCTGTTGCAGCGCCTTGAGGGCCTTCAATTGGGCGATGTGCGGAATGCCATCGCTTTCGCCCCGGCTGCCACCGCCGCCTCCCCCACCGCCTCCGCCACCGCCACCACCGGCCCTGGCCCGTTGCTCTTCCTCTTTCAAAGCATCGAGCAACTGATTCAGCAGACTCAGGGCTTCCTTCTGCTGCTTGAGCGTCTGTTGCTGAGCGCTTTCCTCGGCGACAGCGTTCAGGTCGGGCTTCTCCAGCGCCTTGTCCATGCGCTGTTTCATCGAGCCGGAAGCCTGGGCCATCGCCTTGGCCGAGCGGTCGAGGATGTGCTGAAACACCAGGGCATCCTTGAGCTTGGTTTCGGACAGGGCGTTGGCGTCGTCGGCCAAGCCTTGCTGAGCGCCCGAGTGGTCCTTCAGGCTGCGGAGCAACTCGCGCGGCCAGCTCTTCTGCTGCAAGACCTTCTGGTGGATGCGCTCGGTTTCGGGGAGCAAGGCTTCCTGCCGTTCCTTGAGCATCTTCAGCTGATCGGCGATCTTGATGAGCTTCTCGCGGGCCAGTTCGTCCTCGACCTGCTCGCGGGCTTTTTCCAGGGCTTCCAGGGCGTCTTCAAGGCGGTCGAGGGCTTCGTCCTGCTGCTCGGCGGCATTGTCTCCGCGTTCGAGTTGTTGACCAGCCTGATCCATCTGACCGCCGGCCTGACGCATCGCTTGTCCCGCTTGCCCGGCCCGCATCCGGCTTAGCTGCTGGGCCATCTCGCGGGTCTCCTTGCGGAGTTTTTCCTGTTCGCGCGCCAGCTTCTGCAAGGCTTCCTCGCGCTCCTTGGGATCGGCCAAAGCCTGGGCTTCCTTGACCTTCTTCTGCAAGCGGTCCTGCTCCTCGATCAGCCGTTCCAATTCCTTCTCGGCCTGGCGCATCTTCTTGGCCAGCTTGTCCAGTTCCTGCTCGCGGCGGTCTTCCAGCGCCTTGGCCATCTCTTCGAGCGTCTTGGCGCTCTGCTGTTGCTGCTGACCGGCGCGGTTGAGCTGGTTCTGCTTGATTTCCCCGGCGGCCTGCTTCATCTGCTTCTCGACGCCTTCCGCCCGGCCTGCCTCGGAGGCGCGTTGCAGCGCCTTGGTTTCGTCTTGCAGCATCAGGGCGGCTTCCCGCAGGTTCTCGGCGTCCCGGCCGGCTTCACGGGCTTCTTCCTGCAATTGCTGCGCCTTCGCGGGATCGTCCGGCCTGACCTTCTCGGCCTCGGCTTGCTTCTCTTCCTGCAAGCGGGCCTTGTCGCGCGCCTGGGTTTCCTTCTGCTCGGCCTCGCGCTGTTTCTGGGCCGCGATGCGGTCCATCTTGTTGAGCAGTTCGCGTGCGTGCTCGGCGAGACGGGCCTGCGCCTCGGCCTCCTGCTCCAGCATGGCCTTCTGCTGCGGATTGTCCGGCAGCTTCCCTTGCGGGATTTCCTTGCTCAGCTGTCCGGTCTCGTTGGCTAGCTTCCGTTGTTCCTGCAAGAGCGCTTTGGCTTCGGCGCGGGCCTGACGGGTACTGCTGAACGGATCGAGGTTGGCCAGCAGGTCGTTCAGGGTCCGCTCGACCTCTTCCTGGTGCTGCACCGCCTGCGTCAGCGAGCCGCGCGCCCGCTTATCCGGGTTTGCCTGGTTCTGGGCCAGTTCGTTTTCCTTGCGGGCGCCGGTCAGCAGCGGCTCGATCTGCTCCAACTCTTCCTTGGCCAGCCGTTCGAGTTCCTGGGCCACCAGGTCCATGCGCTCGGTCGTGCTGGACTTGGGCAGATGGTTGTCCTTCAGCGTCTGGCGAATCTTGGCGACCTCGGCGCGCAAGCCTTCCTGCGGCTCGCCGACCCGGCCGCGAATCTGCTGCTGAAGCTGTTCGGCTTGCAGCAGGTTGTCGATGTCTTCCAACCGCAGCTTGCCGGTGTTGCGCCATTGCTTCTCGACGGCATCGACCTTCTTCAAGGCGTCGCGCTCTTGTTCTCGAAGCCGTTGCAGTTCCTGCTGCACCTGCTGTTGCGCCTGGTGCAGCATGGCTTCCAGCGCGGGCAGCCCGACGATGCGCAGCTCGACTTCCTGACTCCGGCCCGGCAGCTTCGAGAGCGAAACATCGTCGAAGTCGTCGGCCAATGCTTGCAGCACGACCGCGTCGCCTTCCTTGAGCGCGCTGCCGTCGGCGTGCTTGATTTGCGTCAGCGACAGCCGCTGCCCGACGTCCAGCCGCACGGGACGGAACCGCAACGTCGGCGGCGCCAGTGGCGCCACCGCTTGCGGTTTGGCACTGAACGCGGAAAGGAACGACGCGAACCCCGCACCCATCGCCTGATGCTGATACATCCCGCGCCGCTGTGCCGGTTCCGCCTTGGCGGCGCGCTGCTCGACCCACACCGACCGGATCGCGTACTGCTGGTCCTCGATGCCGACCTTCAAGGTGATCGTGGCATTGGGCAGCACCATCAGGCTGTCCTGGCTGGCCGAGGGTCGATCGAAGGTCAGGGACGGCGACGGATCGTGCCAGACGCGGACGTCGAACAGCCGGCGGCTGAGCAAGCCGCTGTCATCGATCATCTTCAGGACATAGGTGCCGGCGGCCCAGGGCGTGAACTGCACCCGCAGTTCGCTGCCAGCGCCGTAGGGCTTTAACTGGGCGGCGCTGCGTTGCCAGACGGTCTGGCCAACCGCTGCCAGTGCCAGGGCATCGCCGCCGTGTCGGGCGGAGAGCAACGAGAGGTAGTTGCCGATCTCGATGACGGGTTGTTCGGGTTGATAGGCGATCCAGGCAGATGTCACCGGCCGATCGGTGGCCGCCCGGAGCGAAACCTGAGTGCCCAGCACGGCTTCCACGGTGCCACTGCCAGCCGCCAGGTCCTGCGGCGGAATATCGGTGTATGCCGGGAACTTCAGGCGCAGCTGCGGCGTCGGGCGGCCGTCGAGCGGGACGAAGGCCACGGGCGGCAACACGGCCACCGGCTGCCAGCGCGTGGTCGAATCGTTGGCTGTAACCTGGAACTGGAAGCTGCGCGGAATCCGCAAGGCTTCAAAGCGGACGAGCAATGTGGCCTTTTCCGGGTCGTCCGAGCGCACCAGCTGAACCGACTGCTCCGAGGGCAAGGAACCGTCGAACTGCATGCGCACGACGGCCCGTTCCGGGATGACGCCCTGGAGCGACGCGCGAATCTCGTAGGCATCGCCGCGCGCGATCCGGTGTCGCATGGCGGGATCGAGGACTAATTTCGTTTGCGGCGGCCAGTCGGGACCGCCGAAGGGTTGGGCCAGCCGGGCCAGCGCGATGGCCGTGTTCTCCGGCTGCCAGGCGATCACGGCACCGGCAAGCACCGCTGCAGCCAGCATGGACAATGCGGCCGCGCGCAGCCCCTGGCGGTCGATGATCCGGCCAAAGTCGAACTGCTCCATCCGCTGCAATGCCTGGGCGACGGCAGCCTGCTTCATCGCGCCGCCGATGGACCTGTCCTGGACTGCCGGCTGTTGCAGAAACTGGACCGTGCTGGCCAGGGCATCGTTCAATTCCGGATAGTGCGCTTCCACGCGCAACGCCAGCGACAGGTCGTCGGCCGGCTCCCGCAGCGGTTGCACCAGCCAACGGTGAATGACGATGCCGGCCCCGCTCAGCAAGCCGACCAGGAAAAAGGCGCGAATGATGCCCGGCAGATGCAGCCACCAGTCGAGCAAGCCGCCGACCACGGCAATGGCGACGACGACAGCCACCAGCCAGGAAACGCCGCGAAACCCGGCGGTCAGCCGGAGGCGGCGGCGCAGACCCGACAATCGTTTGCTCAGCGAGGGGAAGGCATCGCCCAGGGGCATGAGTGGAGTCTCCCTTGATCGAGCGTTCGAGGTATTCGTGTACCTCGTTGCCGTTCGGAGCCGGGGAAGCCGAGGAGAGGCCGGCTGCGTTCATTGCCGAGGGGAGCTGCGGTCCTTCGGCACGGTTAATCATAACCTGCTGCGGGCGTTTCCGCTTGCGGAAAAATCCGGGGTGTTACAGTGGCGGGGACTTTGAAAGACACTTCTTCCGAAGTGGGGAACACTTGTAGATCGCAAACGGGCGTTTCGGAGCCGTCTTCAAAAAGCGCCCTGATGCGCCAGGAGCGGATCTTTTCCTCGACCGCATCCAGGAAGCTGAGCATCTGATCGTTGACGATCTCCTCGAAGTCGTCGAACAGGGAGCGAAGTTCGGCAGGGGTTTGCTCCAGGTTGATGGTCCCTCCGAAATGCGTCCCCTCGTCGGCGACACGCGCGACGGCCAATACCCGGCCCGATGCGTCCAGGAGTTTCACGGTTTGCTGAGTCATTTTCAATGCTCCGTCGAGTTCACGAACACCGCCGCGAGCCGCGCCAGGTTCGCATCGCTGAAGCCGGCCGCGCCATCCGGATGCACGATGCGAAAGTGGTTCGGCAGCGTCCGGGAAGGCGCTGGCATGATGGCGAATCCCGCCGAGCGAATCATGGCCTCGTTCGACGAACCGACAGTCCGCGACGCTTCGTGCAACCGCCTGGCCTTCGGAAAGGCGACCCGCATCTGGCGCGCTGCTTCACCCGGCGTTGCACAGCGAAGTACGGAGATTCCCGGCACATCCAGCGTCAACTCCTGGGGTTTCAAACGCAAGTTCTCGATGCTCGCGCCGCCAATGCGATGGATGTCGCGGTCCGCCGCCGGTTCGGCCGACGCGGGTGGCAGCGCAGCAGTCTCAGGGCCACTCCTGGGTGCGTCGTCCATTCCATCCTACAGCAAATGCTTCCGCTTCCGTAACACCCATTCTCCGGTCAACAGCCCCACCACCACCAGCAGGAACATGGCCAGGTGGTTCCAGATCAGCCAGGGCGGGCCAGGGGTGTTCAGCGAGAGCCGTGTCCCAGCCGGCAAGTCTTCCAGCACCTGTTGTGAGCGTTTTCGCTTGCGGAAAAATCTACCCGGCCAGCCCATTGACTACCGCTGAGCCGGAACCGGCACCCTCACAAAAACTTCGTCCTTCCGCACGTATCGGAAGCCGGGGCCGTCGAAGTCGTTTAGAACCCAGCCTTCCGTTGCAGTAAACTTGACATATGTGAAGGACACATAGCGCCACCTCGAGCAACACGCAAGTTTTACCGGAGTAACTCGCCAATGAGCACCGCCGGTGCGGCCTTGTTCGTCCTCACCGGCGAAACCGCAGCCGCCACTCCCAAAGGGCTTTCCTTGCCAGAGTTCATTTACTTCCTCCAATGTCATTACCGGCTTGAGCAAGGCAACCCGATCATCATCGGACAAGCGACTCCAATCGCGCTTCTCGTCAGCCAATGGAAAGACGAACTCCCGCTGGTCCGTCCTCAGTTGAACGGCGGTGAGGCCGACTACAATAATCGCAACCCCGACTCGCAGTCTTGGTCCATACACGGGAATCCCCCAGTGCTTCGGAGTTGAAAACTGAAAAATGCTATTCAGCTGCCACCAAATCTACAACAAATGCTTCCTTTTCCGCAGAATCCATTCTCCGGTGAACAGCCCCACCACCAGCAGGAACATCGTCAAGTGGTTCCAGATCAGCCAGGGCGGGCCAGGGGTGTTCAGCGAGAGCCGCGTCCCGGACGGCAAGTCCTCCAGCAACTGGGTTGCGTTGTTCAAGGTGTAGAACTTGCCGTGCGTCTGCTCGGCGGCGCGTTCCATGTCCACCTGGTTCATGCGCAGCTTTTCCATCTCGCCCGGCGGCGGCAGCACCTTGCACTCGGCGCGCGGCTTCGCGCCCACCACCGGCGGCGAGCTGAGCCAGAAGCGATACGCCCCCTCCGGCGTCCGCGTTTTGATCGCCTCGAAGGTCGCCCGGCTGCCTTCCAGCTTGGCCAGCTGCAAGGTCTCGACCTCGGCGTCGCCTCCCTGGAGAGGACGACGTTCGACCACCACCTTCACGGCCGTTTCCGGCCCGGGAGCGGGGGCATCGTCCGGAAAACGCACCGTCACCTGGATCGGCTCGCCCTTGCGGTAGGGCGTCGAGCGGTTGAGCCGCAGGTCGATCTTGCCCAACCCGGTGCGAGCCAGGTACTTCACCGTTTGAATCCAGAATTGGTTGAAGCGCAGCTCGTCCTCGCGCAGCCGCCAGCGCCAGGATTCGTCGAAGCCGAAGAACAAGCAGCGCCCCGCTCCGACGAAATGCTGCACCACCAGCGGATGGCGTTCGTCGGCGATGCCGCCCGCGCCGAATTTCGGCGCCAGCGCCTTGCGCTGCGGATGCACCGCCAGCACTTCGGCGGCGGGCTGCAGGCGATAGCCCTCGGCGTACCAGAACATTTCGGACAGCTTCGTCCAGATCGCGCCGTTCTCGGCCTCGTCCGGGCTGAAGCGGAAAATCGGGTGCAACTGGCCCACGGGTGTCAAGACGGGACGAAAACCGTCGCGTCGTTCGGCGGCGGCCGCCGGTTCGCCGCCCGCGACCTGGACGGGCAGGATGTCCGCGAGCACGCTGTCCTTCCAGGCATGGGGGCAATGCCGCTCGCCCGCCAGGACCAGCAGGCCGCCGCCGCGCTCGCGCACGAAATCGGCCAGCAGCTTGAGGTTCTTCTCGCCCAGCTTGGCGTGCTTGGGATCGACGTCGCCCAGCATCACCACATCGAACTGATTCAGTTCTTCCTTGGTCGGGAACTCGGCGCGGGCAGAGCGGTCCTGCATGGGGAATTCGTCGTCGGCGTCGAGCAGCAGCACTTTCAGGTTGATGGTCTTGTTGCCCTTGACCGCGCCGCCCTCGCGTTCCAGCAGACTCTTGATGTAGCGGTATTCGTAGCGCGGATAGCCTTCGATGTACAGCACGTTCGCCGGCTTCGCCTCCCGGACGAAGACGGTGCGCTCGACACGGTTGTTGTCGGTGGGCCGCGCCTCGTCGGGCTGCTCGGGGACGTCGATGATGAAAGTCTTTTCGCCGGGTTCCGTGGGCCGATGCGTCAGCCGGAACTTGACTGGCTTGCCCTGCGGATCGACGATGACGCGCTCCTCGCCCCCCGGCAACTTCCTGATCTGTCCATCTGCCATCTTCTCGCTCAGTGTTACTATCTGCGGCGGCAGGTTGGTGTAGCCCTGGGCGGTGAGCCGCGCTTCAAAGACCAGGCGATCGTTGACGAAGACGGTGTCCTCGGCCTGCAAGTCCTGGATGTAGAGGTCGCGGACCTCATGCTGGTCGCCGATGCCGACGAAGTAGAGCGGCACTCCCATCTGGGCCGCGTATTGCGCGGCCTGCGCCACGTCCTCGCCCTCGGTGGTCACGCCGTCGGTGAACATAATTATGGCGGCCAGCGACCCGCCCCGAGAATGATTCAACACCTCTCGAATTGCTTTTCCGAGTTCACTGGTTTGACCGTCAGCCTTGAGCGCTTGCACTTGCAGTCGGGCAGCCTCGCACTGATCCGGTTCGGTCACGTCCGTCAAGTGCACGCCGGCACGGTGAAACACATGCAGCTTCACCTTGCGCCGAGTGAGCAATTCTTCGAGCATGTTGCTGTCCGGATGCGTCAGCAGCGCCTGGGCCAGCTGCAAGCGCTGCGGCAGAGCCAGACCGCCAGCGCCTCCGAGGCGTGAGGCGGCCTCTCGCAGTTCGGGGTTCTGGTAAGCATCCGTGGCGCTCATGCTTTGCGAATCGTCGATAATCACTACCACGTCCGGCCAGCCCTGGCGCTCGAACCAGAGCTGCAGCTGCGGAAGCATGACGAGGAGTGCCAGTACGACGACGAAGCAGCGCAGCCCGGCCAGCAGCAGGCGATAGCCCAGGCCGGCGGTCTGCCCTTCGCGCAAGTAAATGCCGACGACTAAAGTGACAGCCGCCAGCGCCAGGATGCCCACCAGCCAGGGTTCCAGCGACGAGTTTTGCGGCAAGTAGGGCGTGTAGTCCAGCCGCCAGCGCGTGCTTTCGCCCGCCACCGGCTTCGGCACTCCCAGGCCCGACTCCACCAAGCCCCGCCAGCTGTCGGGCAGGAAGCCCATGAAATCGCCGGTCCAGAGCGTGTGCAACAGCACGCCCGCCAGCACGACGAAGAGAACGCCCGCGATGCCGCCGACAAATCCCGGCAGCGCTATGCCCTCGGCGGGCGCGGCCTGCGCGCCGACGCTGGTCTTACCCCAGTGGCCCAGTTTCCACGCCAGCACTAC